>JAUWME010000457.1 GCA_030613285.1 Candidatus Zymogenus sp.
TTCTTGCAGAATATCTTCACCCGGCTCGTCGTGCTTTCCAATAATCTCGACAACTTTCTCCACATCGAGGTCGGCCTTTAGATCCCTTAAAATATCATTGGCCATCTTTGCCCCTCTTAACCCGTGGCCGATGTCGCCAAAGATGTTCTTTCTCCCAATATCGTGGAGAATTGCAGCAGCTCCGATAACCACGGTGTCCCCCCCCTCAACCTTTGCTATTCGACTGGCAAAGTCAAAAGTTCTCATGGCATGGCCAACGCCGTGGGACAGTTCGTCCCCGCAGATTTTTTTTACTTCTTTCAACAGCCTTTCAAAAAGGTCATCATTCATATTTAACATGGTGGGGAATTATTACCGAGATATTAAATCAGTCAAATCTATCGAATCTGTCGACACCTTGAAACATGATAGCAGACAATTTTAATACAAAAGGCGAGATTGCCACACTCCCCCAAGTTAAAAACTAATCAACCCCCAGCAGCAGCAGTGCTGCCCAATTATTTCAGAACAGTAATCCAGTTTCCTCCATCATCACTCGCCGATCCCAGAGCATCAATAGCCCTCGACATCAAGTCCTCGGCCATATCCGACCCCCTAAGTTCAGTAGCGCCCAACGACATCGTAACAGAGACGTCCTTCTTTCCCTCAATGACAAACCGCACATCAGAGACAATCTTAACTAACCTTTCCCCCACTTCCCCAGCATCTGTAATTCTGGTGTTTGGGAGAATTATACCAAACCTTGAATCACCGCACCGGGCGGGGATGTCGGCCTCTTTCACGGTCTTTTTGATTATTTCCGAAATATCAGAGAGGATGTAATCAGAGATTGATTTTCCAAGGATTTTATAAACATCATCAAATTTATCGATGTCTATCATCAAAAGAGAAAGAGACCTGTTCATCTTGATGGAATCCTTAACTTCGTCCTCTATATTCTCGTTAAAAAACTCGTTATTATAAAGTCCCGTTAGAGGATCGGTGATGTCAAGGGTTCCCTTGTCCTTAATATCCTTTTTCTCATCAATGATGTGGATCGTTCCGTCACGTTTTGATGCATTGGCCTTGCGGACAAATATCGAAACGACAGAAGCCCCAACAATCGCCCATATCATCGCCCCAATAGGGAAGATATTTATTTTTTCCATATAAACATGGTTAACATTTATCGAGTCAAAAACAGATAGGCCAGCGAGGAGCAAGGCGCCCACAAAATAGAGATAATAAACTTTTTTTCTCATCGCCTTACCGGCGATTATCAAAAAGAGCGAGTAGAGAGATACGATGACAAGAAAAAGGGTGGTTATTGATTGAAAAACTATACCTTGGAAAAACAACAATTGCAACCGGGCAACAACTAAGGTAAAGAGTGAAAACAAGGCAAAATCCATCTCCTTTGGCTTGCTAAAAGATAAAATTAAGTACAAGATTGAGATCGCAAAACACATCGATGTTGCACTGATTGCCAGAAGAATTGGAATTGTCATATTAATCATTGGCCTTTACTCCTCATTGTCAAGTTTGAAAATCTCACTATTCATCATCTTATATAGTTTATCTTTCGGTTTTCCGGGTTCTTTAATATCCGTCACTTCGGACGTTAAAATGGTCAGCCACCTTGTCTCGGCCTTAAGAAGTATCTCTTCGTCGCTTATCTCGATTAAAACCCCTTTATATAAAATGCCATGAGCAATTATTTCTACCTCTTTTCTCATAAATCTTTTAAGGTCGCCTTTCATGATTTACCTTTTATTTAAATATGGTATATCAAATCGTTTCGACTTCAACTCTATAAAGTACGAACCCCTGTCTTCATCGTACTGAATGTAATTTGCCAGCGCATAATACGCCGTTGTGGAAAACCGGGCAGATAATTTTCCCCTAATTTTTTCCTCATCTATTTTCACCATACAGTAGGGGACATTGTTTTCATCTATCTCAACGGTCATAAGATCAATGGTCTCTCTGGTATTATCGGAAAGGTGCCCCACAAAGCCGACAAGATTATCACCGTCAAAGGTTGCGGTAAGGTTTGCTACCACAAACGGGGCGTCTTCAACCACAACCTTTGCGCAATCGCCCTCGACAATCAAACTATATGCCCCATCTTTATCTCTTCTAATACCGTCATTAAAGATACGAAGAATTTTTGGGTGGACTATCTCAGCGCCGTTATAGAACCACTCCCCTTTTTTGTTGATGTATATAATGTAATCTCTTTCAGTTTCTGTACCCATTCCGCTTTTTATCATCGTTACTGCTTTCAAATTTTTCTTAAAATCTTTTTCTGCTGTCAACAATCAACGTTACCGGCCCATCGTTTACAAGAGACACATCCATCATTGCCCGAAACACTCCCCCGGAGACATCTACCCCCCTACCCTTTGCCCCCTCGATGAAATATTCGTAAAGCTCATTTGCGCGCTCAGGCCCCTCTGCATTGACAAATGAAGGCCTCCTACCTTTTCTTACATCGCCCAGCAGCGTAAACTGAGATACCACCAAAAGCCCCCCACCAACGTCCACAAGCGATAGATTCATCTTGCCGTCATCATCTTCAAATATCCTAA
>JAUWME010000421.1 GCA_030613285.1 Candidatus Zymogenus sp.
TCAAGGAGCCTTTGGTACATTGCGATGGAGGTGTTCGGCCCCGCCGATGTTCCACGAGACCTCTCATCGTGGTCGGTCTTGTAACCAACATAGTTGCCAAAACGGTCATGGGGAAAGGGTACGCCCAGCTCCACAAGGTGGTAAAATTCCCGGGATGAGAGGGCAGCCTCTGTAAGAGCAATATCCCCGTGCATCCCCATGCCACCAAAAAGGTCTTCGGCCATGGACATCACGCTCTCAGGTCTTGCATCACCGGGGTTGAGGCGATAATATGTCTGCTTATCGGAGCCGGCGTTGGCAGAAGTACCCCCGCCCAGCTTTTCTGTAACTACAACCACGTCATCAACGCCGAGGCGTTTTAGATGCACAGCGCCGTTTAAGGCCGCCGCCCCGCTCCCTACAACCACGGCGGCAGCGTTTATCATCGGAACCGAAATTCCATCAATTTCAATCAACTCTTCCCTCACACTTAAAGCCCCCTTATATGAAATCCCCCATCGACATTAACAACCCCGCCGGTAGAATAGGGATGATAGCCAGAGACAATACCCATTACGGCCTTGGCAACGTCTTCAGGCTCACCCCACCTTCTAATTGGCAAAAGCCCCTCGTCTATCAAGGTGTCGTATTTCTCCCTCACGGGATTTGTCATGTCGGTTTTGATAATCCCGGGGCGTACCTCAAACACACGAACGTTTTCCATGGCCAATCTCTCCGCAAAGAGCTTTGTCATCATAGAAAGCCCCGCCTTTGAAATGCAATAGTCAGCTCTGTTCACCGATGGCGTGTACGCCGATATTGACGAAATATTAATAATATATCCCGGTGATCCCTTACCACTTAGCTGGGGTGCCAGAGAAGAAGATATTAGAAAAGGGGCAACGAGGTTAATCCTTAAAAGATCGAGTATCTCCTCCTCGTTGAGATCGAGCATATCTTTTCTTCCCTTCGTGGTAATGCCGGCGTTGTTCACCAGTACCTTGAGAGGCGACACCCCTCCCTCAACAGTTTCTTTGAGTTTTTGTCGCGTCTTCACATGGGAAATATCCCCCCGAACATAAATGCAAGATCCCTTCCCACCCCTTTTGCTTTGAATATCCCTTTGAATATCCTCGATGGAATTCAAAAGGGTTTTGACTTCCCCCTCGGCCCTTCTCCCACTTAAAATTATTGAATACCCCTCCCTTGCAAGTGAAAGGGCGATGGCTTTGCCGATGCCGGCGGTCCCGCCGGTTACAAGGGCCGTCATATTCAAATTGTTGTTTTTTATCATCTCATCCACCCTTTTACTCTCCTATGATAAAAGTCTACTGGAAAAAGTTTACAATTGTGTCATTGCCTGCGGTTTCCTCCTGTATCCAAACAATAGGAACAACCATTGCACCATCTAAAAATGATTATCTAACTTTAGCAAGGGGCTTAAGCCCCTTGTCATTTATTATGACTATAATTTAGCCTGGATTCCCGCTTTCGCGAGAATGACAGATAGCGTTTTATTGGATTCCCGCTTTCCAAGGGAATGATATTTATACTGTCATCCTCAGCTTGACTGGGGATCCAGAATGATATTTACTGTATTCCCGCTTTCCACGGGAATGACATTTAATGCTTTTTATATTACAGTCTCACCCTCAAGGAGGATGCCGTCCACCTCAAGCCGTAGCTCCCTTGTCTCCCTGTGGAGGATATTGTCCCGAAGCCAGCGCGCCGCAAAAAAACACATTTCAAAGGTGGAAAGGCTGATGGTGGTAATCACGGGCCTAAATACCTCCCTTAAAGGGGAGTTGTCAAATCCGGTGATGGAAATATCATCGGGGACTGAAACGCCCATTTCACCAAGGGCTGTAATCAGGCGTATGGCAAAATTGTCGTTAAAGCACATTACGGCATCACACCCACGCTCCTTAAAGTACTTTGATTGGCCAACACCCACATCGTTTATGGAAGCAACGTCAAGGACTATTTTCTCATCGATTTTCCCCACCGCCTCAAGGCTTCCCGTCATGTATCCCCGGAGCCTGTCTTGATTAACCGGGATTGATCCGCATCCAAGATACCCAACTTTGTCAAGGCCCCTTTTACGAAGATACTCCCTAAGCTTCAACATCCCCTTGTAATTATTGCAGGAGACGTAATTTTCTGTCTCAAATGTCCTGTTGAGAAAAATAAAGGGGATATTCTTTGATCTTAACAGGTCTCGCGTTTTCCCGTCGATATCTCCAAACGCCAGGATGAGGCCGTCGTATCTTATCGATTTTTCATTGTTGAATAGCTGAAGATTCGAGAAAGTCTGAATCTCAATAGAATATTTGTCATTTTGAAAGGCGCTGTTGACGGCATTGATAATGTCTCCCATCTCGAAAAATGGGTTAAGTTCAACCTGGGATTTTTCTGGAACCACCACAACGAGATTCATGTGGGAACGGGAGATGGGTTTTTTCCTCTTTGCAAGGGTAAAATCGTTGGCCCTTACAACCTCAAGGACGTGACCCGTCGTCTCCCGTGATATTCCCGGCTCGGTGTTTAGAACCCGAGAAACCGTGCTCGTGGAGACGCCGCACTCCTTGGCGATATCGGTTATTGTAATCCTCTTTTTCTTTTTTGCTGTCATTTCCATAACTCGTTTACAAGGACAATTACGGGGATACCCCTACATCGTCATCAGGTGCTAACATAAAGGTGATACTAACTGTTCAAATTATTGTTGGTACCCTTTTTGCCATACTTGATGCAGTAAACCATTTTTTGTTTTCTCAACAACCCGGAACACCCCCCGCATAGGAGACAGTAATTCACTGAATCTTTGGAGTGGGTGGCGTCCATTAACTTTTTTGGAAAGAG
>JAUWME010000108.1 GCA_030613285.1 Candidatus Zymogenus sp.
GAAAACACCTGTCTTGTGGTAATCGATTTTCAGGTTGCCCTTCTTTCTGCAATGAAGGACAAAATCGCAAACAAAATCTCAAAAAACGGAGTCATCCTCATAGAGGGGGCAAAGATATTAGGCCTTCCCATCATCGTTACCGAGCAGTACCCCAAAGGACTGGGAGTGACGATTCCACCCGTAGTCACGGCACTGGGAGATAATTACAAACCTCTTGAAAAGCTCTCTTTTTCCATCATGGGGGAAGATGAAATCAAGGACGCTATTTGTAATCTTAAAGTTGATAATTTTCTCCTCACGGGGATGGAGACCCATGTCTGCATTCTTCAGAGTGCCCTGGATATGGAGGATGCCGGGTTTTCTCCTTACGTCGTTCTTGATGCAGTATCTTCAAGGAAAAAGCTCGATTGGAAAGTCGGTATAGATTCGGTTAAAAGAGGCGGGGGGAAAATAACTACAACTGAGACAATACTCTTTCAGCTCCTCAAAAAAGCGGGCGGCAGCGAGTTTAAGGAGATATCTCAATTACTAAAATAGCAAACGGAAATTCACTTTTAATATCAACGATTTATAACTTGACTTTACGGCCTCCCTGTGTAAAAATCTACCAACTCTTGACAAAATGACTTAGAAGCGTGTTTTTGAACACCGCTTAATTTTCTTTGGATAGGCTCAAATGTCAACAACCCAAGACAAAACAAAACGACTTCTCAAGCTCATGGAAAACGATGACATCCGTGAACTGATGGAGGAGATTAAAAACTATCACCCCGCCGACATTGCGGAGTTTGTGAAGTTTCTCCTGCCGGATGAGAAAAAGTTCGTCTTCTCGCTTTTGGACACAGCCACCGCAGCAGACGTGATTGTTGAGCTTGACGAGGACACAAGGCAGCTGATTCTACAGAAGATACAGAGCAATAGAATCACCGAGATTGTAGATGACCTTGAGACCGATGATGCCGCGGATATCATCGATGTCCTTCCCGACGACATCGCCCAGGAAGTCCTCGAAAAAATCGACGAGGAAGATGCCGAGGACATTCAGCGTTTGATGCGCTATCATGAGGAATCCGCAGGCGGCATCATGCAGGCAGAGCTTGTAAGCGTCAGCAAAAACGCCAACATCTCAACCGCCATCGAAGAAATCAGGGCAATGTCCGGAGAGATGGAAGATATCCACAATGTCTTTGTCGTTGACAAAGATGAGAAATTGGTCGGAGTGCTGCCCTTAAGAAAACTAATCCTCGCATCGCCTAAAAGCAAGATTTTTTCCATAATGGATAAAGACCCAATAAGCGTTACCGCCGATCTTGATCAGGAGGAAGTAGCAAGGATATTTAAAAAATACGACCTTGTTGCCATGCCCGTTGTGGACACACACGAAAGGCTTCTCGGTCGTATCACGGTAGATGACATCGTTGACATTATAGAGGAAGAGGCCACAGAAGACATCATCAAACTGACAGGCGCCGTGGATGATTACGCTTGGTCGTCCTCTGTGTTTAAAAACGCCAGCACCAGGCTCCCTTGGCTCTTTGCAAGCTGGGTGGGTGGTATTATCGCATCTGTGATTATCGGGATGTTTAAAGATACCCTGTCAGAAGCAGTAGTGCTGGCAGCATTCATGCCCGTCATTGCGGGGATGGGAGGAAACGTGGCATCCCAGTCTTCCACAATTGTCGTTCGGGGAATTGCAATCGGAAGTATTGATGTAAAAAAACTCTGGCAGGTTGTATCGCGGGAGGTGAGGGTCGGGATACTTTTGGGAGTAACTTACGGGGTTCTCTTGGGAATTTTTGCCCGGATTTTCTACATAGATGTTTTTAGGCTCTGGATTGTTGTGGGATTTGGAATTTTCGCCTCGATGACCATCGCCGCCACAATGGGAACCATGATGCCCATTATCCTTGCCAAACTCGGAATTGATCCAGCCGTGGCATCAGGCCCCTTTGTCAGCACCACAACTGACATTATCAGCATCCTTATGTATTTTACCCTTGCTACAATAATTATCCTATAATAGTTTTAACATGGTAATGAGAAGAACCATCACGCCTGCTATCCTCCTGATGACAAGGGATATGGGAGAATCGGATCTCTTGGTGAATCTCTTCACGAGGGATTCTGGGATCGTTGTGGGAATTGCCAAAGGGGCAAAAAAGAGTATGAAGAGGTTTGTCAACACCTTTGATATGGCAAACCTAATTACGGCAAAGTTTTATCGGCCGAATGGGAGAGAACTTTTTATCATCGAGGATGCGTCTCTCATAGATTCTTTTCCCCACCTCTCAAACTCATTGAATCTTCTATCGTATGGAGAATTTACACTGGAATTGATAAGCCAGTTTGCTCCAGAAGGTGTACCTCAAAAAAAACTGTTTGATGCTGTAAGCTCATTTCTCACAACCATCAATGTTATCGGCTCAACAAATGAACGATGGAACGGATCTTCAACGGGGACGGTGGAGGGGCTTTTTTGGTCTCACACGTTAAAGTTTTTGGAGGAGCTGGGGATTGCCCCCCTCTTAGAAAAGTGTGTCAGGTGTGGAAAAGAGTTTAATAGCAACAAGATTGACAATATTACTAATTTGTCATATAATGTATCCAACAATAACACACACAAAGGTGAGTTAGACCTTTTTGTTCCGTCGGCTGGCGGGATGGTCTGCAACGGGTGCCTCCTCTCCCGGGAGGGGGGTGTCCCTTTTTCCAGAGGGACAATCATGGCGCTTATAAAAGCAAAAGATGTCCCCATTGAACGTCTTGCCATACTAAAATTCACCAGGGACTCCCTAAGAGAGATTAGAAAAGGACTTATGGCTTTTATTCGGTATCAAGCGGGACGCTCGATGAAATCCGCCGATTTCATCGAACGCTACCTGAAAAGTGATTAAACAGATGGGAATCTCTCACAATATTTGCAACATTTTTACGTAGTACTTGACATTTCGCGAAAAAAGGATAAATTATATATCTCATCTAAAAAGGAGACATAAAAAATGTATTTTGATCCAATCTATTTTATCTTCGTTGGACCCGCACTGCTGTTATCAATGTACGCATCTTTCAAGGTTAAGAGTGCGTTCAAAAAATATTCAAAAGTTCCTACGGCATCAGGGCTGACAGGAGCACAGGCCGCAGCCAATATGTTAAGGAGCGAAGGTGTAACTAACGTCGAGATCGAGCCTACCAAGGGTTTTTTGAGCGACCACTACGACCCAAGAAGCAAGACTCTCAGGCTGTCCCCCGATGTTTACTCAGGACGCTCAGTGGCTTCGCTTGGAGTTGCAACCCACGAGGCAGGACACGCCCTGCAAGACGCCGGCGGTTACGCTCCACTTAAACTCAGGTCGGCAATAGTCCCCGCCGCCAGCATCGGCTCAAAACTCGCATGGCCACTTCTCATCATCGGTGGGATAATCATGTATACGGGATCAGTCTTCGGTCTGGTCATGGTCAAGATCGGGATTATCTTCTTTTCGGTTGCAGTCGCATTTCAACTGGTCACCCTCCCGGTGGAGTTCAACGCCAGCAAGCGGGCACTCCGCGCCCTATCGTCCTCCGGTATGCTGATGGAAGAAGAAGTGTCAGGCGCAAGAAAAGTGCTCAATGCCGCCGCCCTGACTTACGTGGCCGCCGCCGCCACCGCTGTTTTACAACTCCTCTACTTCCTGTTCAGGTTCGGTCTTCTTGGCGGAAGGGATTAGACCCTCCTCGCACCCTCCCCGCACCCCTCTCCGTAATTGTTTTGTTCACCACCGTGGAGCCACTGCACATTGATTTTGTTCATCACCGTGGGGCCACTGCACATTGATTTTGTTCATCACCGTGGGTTTTGTTGCCGCCCCACATTATCCCTCTCGTGGTCTATTGTGATACACTCCGCAGTGTCAAAGGAGTTCTTGACAATTTTTCTGTAACCCCGCAAAAACTATTTACAATGCCCGCAAAATCAGATATAATATCAAACACCAGATAAGATATTAGATACTATATCATCTCTATCTGAGGATTTTTCATGATCACAAAAAGTCGCCAAAGAAAACCCCTTCCCCATCGCGCCAATTCCCTCGACATATCGGGGCAGTTTCTCCTGACGTTGGGAACCCTCTTTGCCGTAATCATCTCGTTTATTGCGGCCGCCTCAATTGCAGGACTGGGCGCAAGACCAATCTTTTTGACTTTAATTTTCATCCTGTTTTTCACAATCCTTTTTGTTCCCATCTCCATCGCCATAAGACCCCTGATCGAAACCGATACCATTGAGAAGTATCTGGATAATATGGAAAAGCGTGTAAAAAAGTGGGAGTTTAAAGAGGATGATCTCAACGATCTAAAGAGATTGAAGAATTACATGAGACGTCAGAGAAAAATGAAAAATACTGAATTGTTTCATCGAGTGGTATTTGTCCTGTCAGAGATGGAAAAGATTGATCGGGCCAGAACAGATTTCTACTGGGACGAGCCCCCAGAGGGGTCGCTCCATTAACCTGCTGATAAAAGGGGCTGTCGTAAATGTGGAGGGGGTTGCCGTAAACTGGAGAGGAGACTGTCGTAAATGTAGGGGGGGGTTGTTGCATTGAATCGTAGGCAATAAGAAGAAGTGCTGGGTGAGGATGAGGGTAAACGGTGTTTCGGGAAGGTGGATAGAGCCCCATGCGGTGGGAAAATATAAGAGCGAAAAAGAGGTGCTCTTCCCGCAAGGCACGAGCTTTAAGGTAAGGGAATATAGGATTATAAATGAAAACGAAATAGAGATTGACCTTGACGAAGTACAATAAGGGCAGAATATGGCAGACAAGGAAACAGTAAGAAGGTGTTGAAAAAGTGGAGTGAAAGCCCCCTTGTGAATGCATGCCCATGCGCTACATGCGCAAATTATATCATCGACGATGAAAAACATTTGACTTGCCGTGCCTATCCCGAGAGAATCCCTGACGTGATAATAAACGGTGAAGTTGACCACAAAAAGCCACATCCTGGCGACCATGGAATCCAGTACGAGGAAGAGCCAATAGACCTTGAATTTGAAAGGTTTTTAAGGAAAATTAGAAACTATGGCAAAGGTTCTTGAAAATATTGACAACGAGATCAAAAAGGAGATTAAGCTGTTGGTGGATAAATATCCCGACTTTTGGGGGAAATATTAATATCGCATAATATATCAAATAAATTTCAAACGTGGCTCCCCCGTAAACCTGAACGTGAGGACAGAGAAAAGCATAGAGCTAAAATAGTCGTGTCGAAATAGACATTACCGACAACCTGAAAAACAGGCCCGGTTAGTGAGAAACTACTGCCGGGCCTTTGACATTGGGGCGTATCTCTGCTATTATTCAACTCCTAACAAAACCTCCTAATGGAGATTTATCGTCGCTTTTAGCAATGTTATAAATGATGAAAATCAGTGGGTGTCAGGGACAAACAAATTTGTCATGCTACCCTTCTTAAAAACCAATAGGGCATTCCAATGAACCACAAGAAAAACTTCAACGAAATTTCTGAAAAAATATTCTCCCTCCTAAATAAAAAAGGTGTCACTACATCAGAAATATACTACCGCGCCTCAAAACTCCTCACCATCTCGGCAGAAAATGGCAAAGTGGAAGACTACAAGTTCGCAGAGCCATACGGGGTGAGTCTTCGGGTAATCGCAGATGGCGGGATGGGGTTTGCTTTTTCCACACACCCAGACGACATGGCGTTGACCGATATGGTCGACGATGTCATATCCAGCGCAAAAAATTCGACCCCGGATGAACATCATACATTTTCAACACCGTCGCCCATCCTGGATGTCGGCCCGATATTTGACGAATCGATTGAAAAAATCAGCGTAAATGAAAAGATTGAACGGGCGATGGAGGTGGAAGCAGGAGCGCTTTCTGCCGACAAGAGGGTCAAGAGGATAAGGGGTGCTCAATATTCCGAGGCGTTGGGTGAGGTTTTTTTGAGAAACTCAAATGGCGTAGATGCAAGCTACAGAAAAAGCTACGTAACTGCCCAAGTCATGGCGGTGGCCGAGGAAGGGGACGATCAGGAGATGGGATGGGATGTCGAATTTTCCACAAAATATAAGGGGGTCAATCCCCAAAAAGTTGGAAGAGAGGCAGGGAAAAAGGCAGTTTCCATGCTTGGCGCAACAAAAGCGCCCACAGGAAGATTCACAGCCCTTTTAGTCAGAGAGGTTGTATCTGACCTCCTCGAAGTATTGGCCTCGTCATTTATGGGAGAGAACATCCTCAAGGGAAAATCGATGTTCAAGGGGAAAGAAGGTTCAAAGATTATTGCTCCTGCGCTTACAATAATTGACGACGGCCTCCTTTCGGGAGGGCTTGGAACATCTCCCGTGGATGGGGAAGGCGTACCAAAACAAAGGGTTGACCTAATTACCAAGGGAGTGGTAAATGGTTTTCTCTACGACCTCCTAAATGCCAAAAGGGCGGGAGTTGAACCAACAGGGTCTTCTGCTCGTGGCGGGGTTACGGCTCCCCCCGCATCAGGTATCAACAATCTCTATATTGTGCCGGGGGTTAAAGAGGTGGACTCGCTCCTAAAAAGGGCAGGGTCTGGAATTATCATCACAGAGCTTCTTGGCGTACACACGGCCAACCCTGTAACAGGGGAATTTTCCGTTGGCGCCTCGGGTTTTTTGATAGAAAAGGGGCAGCGTAGCCACCCCTTTAAAGAGGCGGCGATATCGGGCGATCTTATCGGTCTCTTCTCAAAGGTGATGGAGGTGGGGTCAGACCTCAAATTTTTCGGGAGCATCGGGGCGCCGTCTCTGTTGATTTCGGATGTGGAGTTAAGCGGCTCATAACAGATATCATACCATGAGAAACTTTTATGAACTGCTGGTTCGGGTTTCAATCGCAGTTCCTCTGGAAGTTTCAAATGCCTATCCCACCACCTGCACCAATCACCCATTAATAGCAATTGCTCTTCATCGAACTTCAAGCTTGTTAAACAAATGCCAAATTTGCCCCTTTACTCTTTATCTTTTATTATGTTTCTCACAGATTATTGGATATTATTTCTCATTTGTGCTATAATCAACCTAAGAGATTGACTAATACATGTTACAAGGATATCGTTTGACCGTTGTGGAGACATCGTAAGGTAGATTTACCCGCGGGATTTTCCAATGGCCTCATGTCAATTGAAGGATGTAAATAGTTATGCGTGGGAAAAGGGAAGTTGTTGGCAGCAACATGGTAAGGCGCGTCCTCGTTGTAGATGACGAAGTGGACTTTGTTGAGAGTCTTACCGAACTTCTTGAATCTAACGAA
>JAUWME010000411.1 GCA_030613285.1 Candidatus Zymogenus sp.
CTTTGAGAGCATCCTGTCGGCCTTGCTAAATTTCTCTTGATCGAGATAGAGGATTCCAAGATTCAAGTATGCCTCAAAGCAATCGGACTTTATTTCCAGGGCCTTACGAAAATACCCCTCGGCATCTGAAAACAGCCCCGTTTCTTTGTGAATCAACCCGATATCAACATATGCCTGATAAAGCCCCGGCTCCATCTCCAGGGCTTTGTTGTACCATGCTTGGGCCTCATCAAGTGTCCCAATAAACATTAAAGAGCGGCCCATTGCGTAATAAGTTTCCACCCTTTTGGGATTGATCTTTACCGCTCTTTTGAAAAAGCCAATCGCCTCGTCGTATCGTTTTAGGTGAAAGTAGGTAAGTCCGAGATTGTAATTGGCCTCAAAACTCCTCGGCTTTGATTTAACCGAGTTCAAAAAGAATTTGCACGCCTCGTTGTAATCGTTGTTGTTAAAGTTTATTTTGCCCATTGTGTAACAGGAGTCGTAGTGGTTTGATTTGATATCAAGTGCCTTTTTGAAATACTTTTCCGCCTTATTTATGTTTTCTGTTTTGTAATATATAACCCCAATCTTACCCAGTGCTTCAAGGTTCTCCGAATCAATATCAAGGATATCCTTATAAATGTCAATGGCTTCTTCCCATTCTTCTTTTTCGACGTATATCTTAGCCATCCCGGTGTAGGCCGGGATGTAATCCTCTCCGTGCTTCTGGGCTTTTTTGAAGTAAAGAAGGGCGTCATCGTATTCTGTCATCAGGGATGAGATTTCGCCCAGCCTTGTCAGGGATTTATAATGATTAGGCTCAATTTCCAAAAGCGCTTCGTATCGGCTTTTTGCCTCGGTGTAATTTTTGTCAAAATAGAATCTTTCAGCATCGGAGAATTTTTCCAGAATATCTGGCTTGTGATTTTTCTCGGAAGGCCCACAAGACGAAAATATGGCAGTAAAAAGGAGTAGAATTAGGATTGTTTGCAGCAAAAGAAATATTTTCTTTCTCATCATTTTGTTATTCATACATCATATTTTTTTCTTGAAGCATGCCATTTTTCCACATAAATGTATCATACTCTAAAAGCTGGGAGAAATCAAGCAAAATCACTTTCTGGTGGTGTGGCTGGTGGTCAAAACCAAAGATTTTCCGACAAAATATTGAGTTCAATTATCTTTTGAATTGCTTGAATTGGCATTTTTTTTGTTGTACAATAGTTGAAAAACGACAAATTGATAGAGGTGAAAAAATGGTAAGAAAGCCAGCCGTTGCCGGGCAGTTCTATCCATCCAATCCCAAGGCACTGAGGGCGGAGGTCAACTCTTATTTCGATTCTGGGATTAAACCGATTAAGGCCGTGGGGGTTGTCTCTCCCCATGCTGGTTATGTTTATTCCGGGCGGGTGGCGGGGGAGGTCTTTTCACGGGTGAAGATTCCCCGGCGGGTATTGATTTTGGGGCCCAACCACCGGGGCAGGGGGAGCGATGCTGCCATTATGTCCAAAGGAAGCTGGAAAATGCCCATGGGCGACGTTGCCATGGACAGTGAACTTTCAGATACTATCCTTGCAAACTCAAAGTTGGTTGTGGAAGACGAAACTGCCCACGAAATGGAGCATTCTCTGGAGGTGCAGGTTCCCTTCATGCAGGCCTTGAGGGATGATTTTCTTTTGACGCCACTGGTCTTGGGCCATCTCTCCCTAAAAGAATGTTTGACATTGGGGGATGACCTTGCAAGCGCGATATTGGGTTTTAGGAAAAGTAGTGCCGATGATGTCCTGATGGTGGCAAGCAATGACATGACCCACCACGAACCTCAGGAAGTAGCCAAGGAGAAGGATATGGATGCCATTGAGAAAATCTTGAACCTTGACCCTGAGGGTCTTTACGATACGGTCAGGGGGAGGGGGATTTCCATGTGCGGTGTAATTCCGGTTACGGTGATGTTGAAAGCCGCCATGGCGCTGGGGGCTAAAAGGGTGGAGCTTGTGGACTACAAGACCTCAGGCGACACCTCCGGCGATTATAGCAGCGTTGTGGGCTACGCCGGGTTGATTGTGGAGTAGGGGGGGTGGTGGGTTGGTCAAAATTGCTTTGCTAATTGTGGGGTGGTGTTATGGATAACCAAGTTATGAAAACTGACCACAAAACTAAAAAGAAAAATGTAAGAAAGATACTTTTAGTAACAGTAATAGCGCTATCGTTGGTCGCGTTACTATTTGTTGGATACGACAGAATTATAAATATAAACGCTCCCGTCTCTTTAAAATGGCGCTACAAAACTGGTTTCTGGGGTTATTCGTCTCCTGTGGTGGTAGATGGAGTGGTTTATGTGGGAGACCAAAGAGATTACATTTATGCTATAAATAAAGATACGGGTAAGCTAATATGGCAATTTTATGAGAAAAGTGCCTTATTTACATCCCCTTCAGTGGCTAATGGTGTGGTCTATGTGGGAAAATGGAGAGAAAACAGTCATATTTACGCCATTGATGCAACAAGTGGTGAATTGAAGTGGCGTTTTGAACTGGCAGGTTCTGGATCATCGTCTGGTTCACCAATTGTATTTGACGGTGTAGTTTATATAGGAAGTACGGATAAACATTTTTATGCCGTTGATGCAGACAGTGGTAAGCTAAAATGGCGCTATGAGACAGAAGGTGCTATATCTTTTTCCACTCCTTCAGTTGCTGACGGCGTGGTTTATTTTGGAAGCGGAGATGATTATCTCTATGCCATTGACGTTGATACCGGTGATTTGAAGTGGAGATACAAAACCGGTTGGGTAGGTTCAGCCCCATCTGTGGCTGCCGGTGTGGTCTATGTAGGGTCTTGGGATCATAATCTTTATGCCATTGATAGCGACACTGGCGAGTTAAAGTGGCGTTTTGAGACGGGGGATGATATGTCTTCTTCT
>JAUWME010000449.1 GCA_030613285.1 Candidatus Zymogenus sp.
TTCCTGGGAGAAATCTCTGGGGAGGATGCGAAACTGCTTGATAGTTTCATAACGGGGGAGCGTCCCGTTGACCTTTGCCACACCATCATCGACTATCTTGACAACCACAGGATTTTTGATAATTGTTGCATAATCAGCGGCAAGCCCCCGCTCCTTGGCAAAGTCCAGAACTTCCGCCTCGTCAATGGTGAGGAGCGCCGTCAGGTATTTCTTCCTGTCGCCATAGACCATGGCGTTGGCCACCAGCGGTATCTGCTTTAGAAGGTTCTCGAGGTTCTGGGGCGAGATGTTTTTGCCACCGGCGGTGATGATGAGGTCTTTTTTTCTGTCGGTGATAACAAGAAAGCCGTCCTCGTCCCAGTGACCCACATCACCGGAATAACACCAGCCGTCCTTGATCAGCTCCTTTGTCAGCTTCGGCAGTTTGTTGTAACCCATAAAGTTGTTGCCCTTGATTAATATCTCGCCGTCAGGGGCAAGCTCAATCTCAAAGCCGGGCATCGGCTTTCCCACGGTGCCGTAACGGCAGTGGTCAAACGTGGTCATGGTGCCGCCCACGGTCTCAGTCAGCCCGTAAAATTCCAGCACCTGTATCCCAACACTGTGGATGAACTCCCCCACCTCGGCGGAAAGGGGTGCGCCGGCAGAGAGCGCAAACGTCAACCCACCGCCCAGCATCGCCCTGATTTTCTTGAATACCAGCTTATCTGCGATGTTGAACTTTATGCGAAGAGAGAGGGGGAGGCGTTTCTTGTTGTTCAAGAGACGACTCCTTTTCCTTCCCACTTTTACCGCCCACCGAAAGAGGAGGCGTTTGATAAACGAGCCCTTCTCGGCAACGGAGACGATGCGGGCATAGACCTTTTCAAATATCCGCGGGACGCTTGTAAAATAAGTTGGGGATGTCTCCATCAGGTTTATCCCCAGGGTGTCCAGAGATTCCGCAATGACAAAGGGAATGTTTTTTATCAGGTTAAAGTAGTAGCCGGAGACCCGGGGGAAAAAATGCGAGATGGGAAGTATCATCATCGAGAGGTTGGTTTCGGGATCGATCTGTATGATGTCGTCAGTGGAATCGATGACGCGGGTGATGTTTCCGTGGTTGAGCAGACACCCCTTGGGCGGGCCGGTTGTTCCCGATGTGTAAACGATGGTGGCCAAATCTTTTGGCCCAACACTCCCCGCAATTTTGAGGATTTTGTTCTCAAGTTTTTCAATATTGGCCTTTCCATCTTCCATGACGTTTGCGAAAGTAACGACCTTTTTCTCCCCCTTTGGCGCTTTCCCTTCAATGAGGATGATTTTTTCCAATTTCTTGAGTTTGCCCTTTACCGAGAGGATTTTTTCGAGTTGCGTCTCATCCTCCACGACGATGTATTTTGCCTCGGAGTCTGTTATAATATATTCGCACTGGTCGGGGGTGTTGGTGTGATAGATGGGGATATTGACAGAGCCGATGAGGAAGGTCGCAAGGTCGGCGACAATCCACTCTATGCGGTTAAAGGAGAGTATGGCGAGCCTGTCGCCCTGTTTCATCCCGATGCCGGTGAGACCTGCGGCGAATGCCATCGTCAACTTTTGCAACTCACCCCACTTTACGTCAACGTATTTTCCTCCCTTCACCTCTTTGTGTTTAAAGATTACCCTCTCTGGGTTTTTGTTTGCATTTTCAAGAAATATCTCCATTAGAGTTTTGTCTTTCATGTCGGCTCCTTAAAAAAATTTACACATACGAAGCGCACAGGGACTGAAGCATCCAGTAAAGGAAAGAACATTAGAATTAATATTCTTCTATTCTCGTCTCCTTTTGGATATCAATATGTTCTTTTTCTATCTCTGTGTGAAAACTATCAGGTATCCTCGCCCAATCGATAACATCCACAATGATGGGCAGGTCGCTCTGAGAAAATGCCTCCTTTAGCTCATACAATTTTTCACAATGTCGGGAGAGGTCATTAGGGTTTCGCACCACCAAGTCGAGGTCGCTTGCCTTGTGGCAATCGCCGTTTACCCTGCTGCCATAAGCCCAGACCTCGGCATGGGGAACGTGGGCTTTCAAAATAGTTTTAACCCGTTTAAGATATTCAGGTTTCAAATCAAACTGCAACATTTTTCAGGCTTTCCATTAAACGTTTTGCATCCACCACGAACTCGGGCAACAATATCAGGGTTTCCTCGGCAAATCCCTTGCCGTAGTCGTGGGCTGTCAGGTTGCGGTTGTCCCGATATTTAAACCAGCGCTCCACCTCTTCAATGGTGAGAATATCGTGCTTGGCGGCATGCCTGAAAACATCCTTGTAAGTCAGCCTGTCGGTTTCCCTTGAGGTCGCAAAGAAGGGTCTTAACGCCTTTTTCAGCAGTTTTCCAGATATTTCAAGGGTCAACTCGAAGCCTTTGATGACGGCATTTCGGAATATCTCGTATTCAGTGCTTTTCGCTTCGCTCTGGTTTAGCATTTTCAAGGAGCTTTCAAGTGTATTTATGCAACGCTCCAGATTATCTGTGTTTAAAGACATTTTTACTCCCAAAATCTGTTCTTTTTCAGATTTTTTTTAATGCTTTCTTCCAATTTATCACCTTTGGCAAATTACTTGTCTATCGTGTATGAGGGTTTTGTAACAAATCAAATATTGCCACGATATTGGATATTACA
>JAUWME010000502.1 GCA_030613285.1 Candidatus Zymogenus sp.
AAACATTGATTGAAACATATAACATATATTTTGTGGTGCTCATAATTGCACTGGCAATTTGGGATGGAATTTGGAAGCTCTTTGCAATGTGGAGGGCTTGTAAAAGGGATAGCAAATTGTGGTTTATCTTGATAGCAGTGTTTAATACACTGGGTGTTATGCCAATTCTCTACTTGATATTTACAAGGGAGGAAAATTGAGAACATATCACTTTGGTCTAACCGTTATCGAGGGCAGGTAAATCGTAACTTTGCCCCCGAAAACGAATACATGTTATGGGTCAAAGTTTTTATGTCTGCTTTCGACTCTTCTAAAGACTCGTTTCCACCATATTGTAAGATGTGACTCTCGTGTACAGTCCCTAATTTGAAGTTCTTTTCCACTTCTACTTAAAGACTGTATTAATGTATTTAAATAGTTGACATTGTTGTTTCAATAGTTTAGGTTATAGGCTCTTTACTCACAAATATCTAATTAGGGAAAAAACATGAAAAAAAAGGTAGAAAAATTTCCCCTCTGGGGTCAGATTCTATATTCCAGCGGTGGAATTGGCTACTCCATCGCCGACAGGATTTGGATTACATTTCTTATTTACTATATACTTCCCCCCCCACAATCTGGGATGCCAGAACTTATGTCAAACACGACCTTTCTGGGCGTCTTGACGGTGACGGGGGCTATTATATTTTTTGGTAGAATAGTTGATGCCATTGCAGACCCATTGGTGGCAACGTGGAGCGATCGGAGCAAATCGAAGATGGGAAGGCGTAAGTTCTTTCTCGTTTTTGGCGGATTGCCTCTGATGGTGTCATCAGCTCTCGTTTTCTTCCTCCCGACAAATTACCCCAGCATAGCCAATGCTGTTTATCTCGCCGTTGTGCTAAGCATTCTCCTCTTTTTCTTTACGTTTTACGTAACACCTTGGCTTGCGCTGATACCGGAGCTATCCCACAACAATGAAGAGCGGATGAACATCGTAAATATGCAGGCGGCGTTTTCATTGATAGGCGCCATCATCGTGATGATTGGTGGCCCCATCCTCTGGGGCACCATCGAGAACGCTGGGGTAGATAAGTCAACCGCCCTAAAAATGACCGTTACAATTCTTGCATTTATCGGTCTGATATTCTGTTATCTGGCGATAATACCCATAGACGAGAAGCGATATTGCGAATCTGTCCCATCGGAAGTGGGGATGTTTGAATCCATCAAAATCACCTTCAAAAACTGGCCATTTATTCCTTATCTCCTCGGCACCAATGCCACTTGGTTCGGTTTTAACATCGTGTCCACCGGGGCAATGTATTATGTGACATGCCTTCTTCTAAAGGAAGAATCATTTACCAGTGTGGCCCTGGCCGCTGTTTTTGGTGTGGCGTTAATTTGCTTTGTGTTAATTATTTTCATTAGTCGTATCATAGCAAAAAGGACCATAGTGATTGCAGGGTCAGCCATCTTGGCCATTGCTTCGGTCATGTTGTTCTTCCTGGGACAAGATATTATTGTCTTCGGATTTATTCTCCACCCATCGATTCAGCCCTACGTCCTCTTTGGGATAATCGGGATACCGGTAGCTATCCTCCTGGCGGTTCCCAACGCAATGATTTCAGATCTTGCGGAGTATGACGCCATAAAGACCGGAAGCCATAGGGAGGCGATGTATTTTGGTGCCCAGGGGTTGTTACAAAAGATAAATCTTGGGTTCTCCGCCCTCGCTTTTACCTATCTTCTCACCCTTGGGACGGATGTGAGCGAAGCCGCTGGAGGCCCTTTGTTGGGACCCATGGGGGTGAGGATATCGGGTTTGGTGGTCGCTTTTGTATGCCTTCTGGGGATGATTTTCTACATCATTTATCCCGAAAAGAAGATTATGGATGTAATAGAAAAACATCGGGCAGAAAGGAATGAGACTTAGAAATGATGAATTGCCGATTAAATAGACTACTAATCTCTATAACAGCACTTTCTTTGCTATTAGTGTTGAGTTTTTTACTCCCGCTCTTTGCATCGGAAGACGTTTTTGCCACTATAGAAGGGGGAAATGCCTATCTGAAATC
>JAUWME010000489.1 GCA_030613285.1 Candidatus Zymogenus sp.
TGGTGGGCCATCCCATGAGCGATGTTGTGGGCGTCAAGATTAGCGGAATCATGGATAAAAAAGACGGCACCTATCCGGTGGGAGTTAATCTTTGCGAAGTGGTTAAAAACCCTAACGGAGGTTGGGTTGAATATTTTTGGAACAAACTGGGCAGCGACGTTCCGGTAAGAAAAATATCTTATATGCTCAATGTACCGGGACAGCCTTATGAGGTTGGAGCGGGGATTTACAATTCAGATAAGACCCTGGATGAACTAAACGCGCTGACAAAATAGTCTTTGGGAAAGAAATCAATCCCATTTATTGTTATAGATTATTTAAAGGGGTTTCACGATCTTTCGTGTAACCCCTTCTTGTTTGCTTGTTTTATATTTACTTGAGATTTGCTTGATAGAAATTTTATTATCCAGTAGCTCACGTCCCGGGAGAATCTTCCCTTTTAGCCACGCTTGTATTTCAAAACCGTAAGTATCGACATAACACGCCAATCAAACACTTCAACTTAACATAACAACTGACCGTCAACCCTACTTGACCTCGTCTATCATCTTGTTCAGCTCCTCCACTGTCAGGGTTGGCTCATAAATTCCAGCGCCAATTTCATAGGGAATGCCTAGGACTGAGATTATGTAGGAGATCTTACGCCGATATTTTGCCTCACCCTTTTCGTCCAAAGTGTCTGTCGGTCGCCAGTACTCGACCCAGCCACCCTCAGATTTTTTTGAGGCCTCACACAAATCGAGATTGTAGCGATTTCCCTTAGGATCGGTCCTTGAAGCAAGCTCAATGCCGATAAGCTTGTTGTTTGGGTGTGCTGCGATAATTCCCTTTTCGCAGTTAAAGACAAAAATGTAGGTTCCTGACCAGACCCAGGGACTCTCTGGCTTGTTGAAGTCTGCAAGGCCCGCCTCTCCCTTTTCCTCAAGGAGCTTTGCGGCCTCACGGACTTTGATTATTATCTCCTCTGGGGTAACGGCGGGTTTTTCCTCGGCCACTGCCACACAAAAAAACATCAAAGCCAGCACAACCGAAAACAACGAAACAATTTTTTTGGTTTTCATCATCAATGCTCCTTAATAGAATTTCTCTTCATTTCAATAAACTCCAAGTTGCCTCTAAGTTTCATTTTTTATAAGGAACTCAAACCTTCAACTCTATTTGCTACTCTCTTCCTTCTTGTCACTGGTGTTTTTCTCCTTTTTGGATTTTTCATCTTCGTCATAAACGGAATCCTTGAACTCTTCCGTATTCTCGTTTGGGTCAATGATAATCTTGATATCCTCCTCCCCTGGCATTAGTTCTTCATCTTCCTCGTCTTCATCCACCTTCTTTTTGTCCTTCTTTTTAATAACAGAAAACCCTCTGTATGCGTCCTCCGTAGCTGGGGCATCAATCTTTTTCATCAGCTCCTTCACCCCTTTAATACGCATTTTTAGAACATTCCTATTTTCATATACGTCCATTAACTCCTCATACCTTTTCAACGCTTCATCAAGCTCACCTTTCTCTTCATAAGACGCCGCAATGTAAAACCTCGCCTCCAAAACCAGTGGAGATTCAGGATATTCATCTATCAATTTTTGATAATATTCAACGGCCTTGTCTATCTTGCCAGACCCCTCAATAAAGTATGTATTTGCAATGTTGTAGTAGACATCCGGTTTAAGTTTCGTGCTTGGATAACTATCCAAAAGGATCAGATACTCGAGTCTTGTCTGATCGAAATCCTTTTTGTAATAGAAACATTTTGCCAATTTATATTGATATTCGTCTATATTATTATGTTTTGGGTATTTCTCAATGATTTTTCTAATTTCAATAATGGCTTGCCCATAATTACTGAGTCTATCCATGTAGATATCAACGATGTTAGCCTGGGCATCAAATGCAAGTTCATGCTTAGGGTAGTAGTAGATAAGATATGCGAAATCCTCAATTGCGTTATCGTAATCTTTCAGATACAGTTTGTATATCGTGCGGCGTCGATAGAGGGCCTGTGGCGCCAGAGTAGAATCTGGGAATTCAGCGGCGATAGACCTAAATCCTTTGCTCCCCTCGGCGGCATCACGATATCGACCCTTTTCGTACAGTTTTTCTGCTCTTGCAAAATCTTCGGCGGCGGGGTCTTCGCTACACCCCAAAAACCCGGCGATCATCAATGTTG
>JAUWME010000369.1 GCA_030613285.1 Candidatus Zymogenus sp.
CGTAATAGGTGCGGCCCCCCAAAGTGCGTCCCGATCTTTTTTTGTTCTTACCCCCCACTGTTTGAAAAAAAAACGGTGTGCCCGTGGCTACGCATTCATCTTTGATCGTTGTAACCCACGACTCATCGATGGGCCTTGCCCCAGGGCCGGACTCCCCACCGACGATGACCCAGTCGATACCATCAAGGTCGATATTTCTAATTTGCCCCAACAACGGCTCCAACGACAGGAATTTGATGGCAGCGCCGCAACTTTTCAGGCGCTCAATCCTGAATGTATAATCATCGTTCTCCACACTGACCCCCATCCAGACGTTTTTTGGCCACGGGAGACTGGGGCTCAATTCAGAAAGTCGTTTCCCCCTCTTTGTAAGTATAAGGTATTGGTGTCTGTCAGTATTTAACATCACGTCAAATACCTTGCGGATAAAATCTACGGGAAGGTCTTCGTGGAAGAGGTCGCTCATGGAATTGACAAAGACGTTCCTTGGCTTTTTCCATTTTGTGGGGATTATTAGGGCGTGCTCATGGGTTGTAATCTCAAAGCCGTTAACATAGTTTGGGTTTCCCATGGCCTTTAGGCGGTAGGAGAACCTCTCTGCGTAGCAGTTTTTGCATCCCGGACTTATCTTTGTGCAGCCGGTGGTTGGGTTCCACGTTGATTCAGTCCATTCAATGTTTGAGATTAGAGACATTTTTCCTTTTTTAACAAATCTTTTAATTAGCCATTAAAGAGTGGTAATTGTTTTTCACTGCTTTTTATAGCTTTTTTCCAAAAATCTATTCCACGTTTATGACGACTAAAAAAAACTAAATGGTACAGTGGCTGATTTTTACTCCCTTTTTTAATAATAACATCTTCCGGTTTCGTTTTAAAATATCCTAACTTTCCCATCTGCTCACAGAATTGTGTCATTATAAAAAACCCGAATTTATATCCCTTTTCTCTTTGGAAATCATCCCAATCATCCCTCCAATTTTCGGAACCTAAAAAACGTTCGACAATTCTATTATTCTTTTTAGTATAGTCTCCGATATTCCTATTGGCATCCACATAAGATGGAATTAGCACAAAAAAGTCACCACGTCTTTCTGATATTTTCTTAATAGTTTTAAATACAAGGTTCTTAAGACTATAAGGATCGACAACACAAAAACAAAGGACATTGAATTCTCCCGAAGATTGAGGAATTTCTTCCAATATTGTTTCAGTGCATCTATTGACGTCTCCTTCAATATAGCTAACGTTTATTTCAGAATAATCCCTTTTAACTCTCTGCTTTAACGCATTGATCTTTTCCTTTTCAATTTCACAAAAAATGTATTTATTAAACTTATTTTTCAGATTTAGAGCCAATAAAGGTGAAGTATGAACTATTTCCGAAGTTTCTCTTACTTTTCCATATCCAGCGCCTGAAAATAGGTCTAAATAAACACGATATTTCCATTTATTCTTCATTCCTGCAGAAAATATTTCAGCATAATTATTTATAAGGTCATGTTTTTCGGTTGACCACTTACCAATATTCTCCTTACAAAATCCGTCATCTTTTATAACATTTTGTGGCTTTGACATCATATTCAAACCATTCAATTAAATTTCATTAGTTTCAAGAAGTAATAACAATTTCGCACATATTATTACGCAACAAGCCAACCCTGTCAACTAAAAAATTATTGGATTGCATCCTTAAATTTACCAAGGGAGGCTCATCTGCCGAAGTTGAGGCGCATCTTATATGACCCCTGCTCACTTTGTACCTCCACCTCAAAGCCGGTCTTCTCAAAGATGTGGATCATCGCATCATTGTTGTTTAAAACATCTGCCTTAAACGCCACTAACCCCTGACGCTGGGCAAGGTAGACAAGATAATTAGCTATCACGGTGCCGATACCCTGTCCGTGGTACTCGTCGGCCACCATCATTGCAGCATCTCCAGTGTGATCCTCGACGTTGATCTTGTACTGACCCATCCCGACGATGACCTTCATCGGCCCCTTCTCAATCTCGGCTACAATCACCATCTCTTTTGTGTAATCTATCGCTGTGTATTTTTGCAGAATCTTATGGGGCATGTATGTCCTGCTTGAAAAGAAACGCTTGTAGAGGGACTCCTTTGAGCAGGAATAGATGAAGTCTTTAAGTAGCGGCTCGTCGGCCATCTTTATCGGCCGAAATAGGATTGAAAGCCCAGTCTTTGTCGTCCTGTACTGGGCAAAATGCTCTGGGTACTCCCCCTCTTTCCCGGGGATGAATATCTGGTCTTTATAAATGAGGTTTAGCCTCTTGGCCTCATCAATCAGCCATTCCCTGAACTTTGGGTGGGCAATGGCAATAAGCTCCATCGCTCGCTCCCGGATGTTCTTGCTGTGAATGTAGGCGATGCCATATTCGGTTACAACGTAGTGGACATCTCCCCTGTTCATCATAACACCCACGCCCTCTTCGATGAGGGGCACAATCCTCGAAACCGTTTCATCCTCTGTGGTGGATTGCAGAGACAGAATCGATTTCCCCCCCGGAGACAAAACCGCCCCCCTCATAAAATCCGCCTGCCCCCCCACCCAGCTGTGGAACCCCTTTTCTATTGTGCCTTCCCTCACGTTAATAGAATCCATAAAATCAGAATTACCTTTTGATTCGTCAACAGGAAGATAGCTCTCCGCCGTGGCCTGGCCTGTCAGGTCAATCTTGAGGGCGCTGTTTATAGCGGCCATCCTGTTGTTTCTGGCAATGTTTAGGGGATGGTTTGTGTAATCAACGCCCTTAAACTCCACGTACGGGTTTTCATCAAGGTAGCGGTAGGATTCTTTTGTCCCCATGCAGAATGTGGCCACGGTCTTTCCGCGGTTCATCCCCTTCCTTGAGTTATCAATAACCCCCTTTTTCATAAGGTTTACAATGCCGTCAGTTAGAAGATCGGTGTGGACGCCGAGGTTTTTCTTCCCCACAAGATTTGCCAAAATTGCATTGGGAAGACTCCCATACCCGACCTGAATAGTATCTCCATCCCGAATGATGCTGGCAACGTATTTGCCGACTCTTTGGGCTATCTCATCTGGAACCTTTGGATTGTATTCAAGGAGAGGTTCATCGAAGGGAATAATGTAATCAATCTCATCAATGTCTATGTATCCCTCACCGTGGATCCTCGGCATTTGGGGATTTGCCTGGGCGATAACAATTTGAGCTTTTTCCACTGCCGCCTTTACAATATCGACACTAACCCCAAGATTCAAAATCCCCCTCTCGTCAGGGAGCGAGGTCTGGATAAGGGCCACATCAATAGGCACTGCCCCTTTTCTGATAAGTCTCGGAATA
>JAUWME010000425.1 GCA_030613285.1 Candidatus Zymogenus sp.
AGCCCAACCCCTGTTGTTGTAGGCTATAGCAAAATCCGGGTCAATACTGACTGCCTTGGTGTAGTCAGCTATCGCATCTGAATACTTCTTTTGATTTCTATATACATTCCCCCTGTTGTAATAGGCAAAGGCATCGTTAGAGTCGATACTTATTTCACTTGTGTAATCCGCTATAGCATCAGAGTATTTTTTTAAAGCATCATATACATCTCCCCTGTTAGTGTAAGCCTTGGCAAAATCCGGGTCGATATCAATTGCCTTAGTGTAATACTCAATCTTTTTGTTGAGATCTGTTTCATCAACTCCCTTGTCGTACCATTCAATTGCGGTATCATTCTGATAGCACCCAAAAATCGGCACCAGAATAAAGGCAGCTACAACAAGCAGAATCACGGCAAATCTGAATCTTTTCATCTTTTCCTCCTGTTTAAATTCGGTTTACACTTAACTTTAAATACTTTACGTCTCCATTATATCTTTACGTCCTACTTAATATCGTCACCTCGGCAGCATTGCCTACCAACTCCTTGAATTTTAAGGCATCAGCCTCATCCCCCACAATCTCCCCCCAGTGCATGGGAAGGGCGACCTTAACCTTCATGGCTTTAACGGCACTTGCCGCCTCAACAGCATCCATGGTGTAAGTCCCCCCCACGGGAATAAGCGAAACATCCGCCTCAATCCCCTCCATCTCCGGGATAAAGTCAGTGTCCCCCGTGTGGTAGATGGTCTCGCCATCTATCGTGAGGAGAAAGCCGAGCCAGTTATTGGCCTTCGGGTGAAACTGCTTGTCAATATTGTAGGCGGGGACGGCCTTGACGACCAGCCCTTTTACCTCCACCTCATCTATGGGGGTGAGCTTTATAACTTTGCCCAGAAAGTCCGGGTCTGCATCTGACGAGATGACAAGGGTCGTGCTGCTATTCGATATTTTCTTTATGTCATCAGGCGAGAAGTGATCGTAGTGGGTGTGGGTTACGAGGATGAGATCGGCCACCGGCCCCTCTTTGATATTAAACGGATCGAAATAAACGACCTTGGAACCTTCCACCAAAAACCCCGCATGGCCGAGCCAATGAATCTTCTTTAATATTTCTGACATATTGTAACCTCCTGTTTTCTATTTAAAAATAGTTCGTTTTGCACTGTCATTCTTAGCGACTGTAAGTTTGTGCGGCAATCTGGTTGTTTAATGTGTAGGGGCACGGCACGCTGTGCCCCCAACGGGGTAATCTCCTTTTCCATAGCAGCAAAAAAGCATAATGAGATTGCTTCGTCGCCTTGCTCCTCGCAATGACATTAAAGGGGTGCCATTTCCACCTTGTCATTGCGAGCGACCGCAGGAAGCGCGGCGGTATTCTTAATTACGCGGCCCCTGTGGGGGAATCTCCTTTTCCACAGAAGCCGATTAGCATATTAAGATTGCCACGTCGTTCGCTTTTCTATCGAAAAGCTCACACCTCTTTAATGACATTAATGGGAAAAGCATATTGAGATTGCTTGGTTGATAGCTTATTAAAATATACGCTTAAATTTGCATTTATGTCAAGAAGGAAAAAGACTTACAAGCTATCATTTGAAAGTCCCTTGAAAAACGGGAATCCAGTAAAAAACCATCATTTTATATTAAAAAGTATCTTTTTAACTTAATTCTGCAATAATAATAAAAACTTGACAGTAATCTGAATTTATGATACTTTTTACTGGGAACTTATACAATCTATCAATTCAATGAGATGGAAATATTACGCGTGAACGTCCAGAGCAAATACTCAGTTGGCAGATACGACACTTTTGCTGTTGATAAAAAACTTATTTTAATATTCTCCGTCGGTGATTTGTTTTTAGGCTTGAGTGCAGTTTTTTTGGCAGAGATTACTCAAATAAGCGATATTGATTACAATGTAAGGAGTAAAAACATCATCGGGTCTGTAATGATTCGGGATGAAAAGATACCAGTATTTGATATCTTGGGCTATTTTGGGATAGACAGAAAAGGGGCTGTTGCACTAAAAGCGGATGAAGGGGTTATTGGGGGGGGTAGGACTGTTGCGATTGAAAAGGGCGAGGGAGATATTGGAGTGTCTGGGACTGATAGTATTAAAGTGGATAAAAGGATTGGTGAGGGGGCAGGGATTTTCGAAATTAGTGAGGGTGAAGTGGTCAGCGGGGGGGTAGAATCAATTGAATTAAGTGGTTCAATTAACCCAGAGGGATTTGATGGGATATCCACTGTCAGCATGTTAATTTTAAAACGGGGGCTTGGGGATAGTTCCGAACTTCAAAGAATCGGGATAGTTGTTGATCATATTGTGGGTGTTTTGGAGGAAGAGGCATTAGACAGATTCCCATTTCCAGAAATAGCCCTGAACAAGTCAGCCAAAGTATATCAAGGGCTAATGATGTATTCGGGCAATCTTGTTTTGCTCCTGAATATTCCTTGGCTGATGGAGATGATTTTACCATCTGGGTAAGCTCATCAAAAAGGAAAAATGGGATTTTTAGACGGCGACATTGAAAAGCAATATTTTATCTTCAACCTTGGAAACAGGAGCTTTGGGATATCTTTAAGAAAAATTTTAAGGGTGGTTTCGGTCGAAAAGGTTTTCAAGGCGCCACTACTGTCAGATTTTATGCTGGGATTTATTATTTATAAAGGAGAGCCGATACCTTATTTGAGTTTGAAAAGACGCCTTGGACTCAAAGACGATGAGAAAAGTAATGTGGCCCTTTTGGTCAAAATTGGTGAGGATGTCTTTGGTCTAAGCATTGATGGAGATTATAAGGTTATCCAGCTGGAGGT
>JAUWME010000118.1 GCA_030613285.1 Candidatus Zymogenus sp.
AGGGTGGCGCTCATGGGGTATATTCCCCCAGAAAGGCCCTTGGCGGTTATGATCATATCGGGAACTACATCAAAATGCTCGATTCCCCAGAACTTGCCGGTTCTTCCAAGTCCCGTTTGTACCTCGTCGATGATCATCAACATTCCAGTTTTGTCGCAAAGCTCCCGAACCTGTTGGTAATAGTCATCGTCGGGGATGGGTATTCCCAAAGTTGCCGGGATGGTCTCAATTACGACGGCAGCGGTTTCACCATCCGCCACCTTTTCAATCTCCTCGACATCCCCGAAGGGAACTTGGGAGAACCCCGGCACATGAGGCCCGAAGGGAGCGCGCCACTTTTCGTTTGCCATGGCAATGGAAAATCCTGTCAGGCCGTGATACCCTCCGTCGATGCTGACTACTTTGTGCTTTTTTGTGTAGCCCCGGGCAAGTTTGATGGCAAGATCCACAGCTTCGGCACCTCCGGTGTTAAAATTTGCGTAGTTGATATCGCCCGGTGAGAGTTCGGCGAGCCTGCTGGCCAATATAGCCTTTTGTTCAGACAAAACGTGCTCGTTTCCAATGTCCAGTTCTTTAAGGCTCTCACTCAGTGCCTTTATCACTCTCGGATTTCTGTGCCCCATGTTGTACATCCCGCCGTTGCAGTGGCAGTTGATGAGTCGCTTTTCATCATTCACGTCCCAGAGGTAAATTCCCTCTCGCTTGCCAAAGATGAAAATCATGTCGATTTCCTTGTAGAAATCGACCTTCCCCGACGAGACGTGATCGTGAAATTTGGAAATTATCTCGTCTCTTGGAATGTGTGGAACTAAACCCATAATGAATCTCCTTAATAAAAAGTAAAGGTAATTGAATGGAATTCCTACAAAATTTATTCTAACAACAAGCGCAGCGATTTTAAAATTATCTCGATACGCTCTTGATTTTTGGCAACGCTGGAATCTAAACCGAAGAAAAGGTCAAACCTCCTTCGATAGTACTCACTTACAAGGGAATATGAAAAGAGCGTCAGGTAGGTATCGATAAAGTAGGCGACGTAAGCGCTGTCGATATCGGGATTGATTGAGCCTGTCGCCTTGTATTTATCCACAAGGCCAATGTGGTAGGTGCTGGCCAAGTTTTCGAGCCTGTCGGTAATGGCGTATGAGAATTGATTCATAGAAAATGTTCCAGCGTCGATATAGAGGATAATGTATTGGCGGTAATTATCGTAAAAGGGGAGCAGTCCGTTAAAGATGATGTTCAACGCATCATAGATTGTTTCGCCTTCGGGCATTTCGTTGTAGAGGTCGTTTTCAATAATGTCAATGCCGCGCTGCAGAACTGATACGTAGATGTCCTCTTTGTTTTTGAAGTATTTGTATAGTGCCCCCACGGAGATGCCGGTGCGTTCACAGATGCTGGGGATACTGGTTCCGTGGTAGCCATTTTCCGCAAAGACCTCGGCTGTGGTATCGATAATTTCGTGTTGCCGTGCTGTGCTTAATTTTTCAAATGTTTTTAGCATAGACTTTGAGTTATATGTTTAGATTGAGTGAGTGAAGGTTTCCTTTTATTGCGACAGAAGATGAGGATAAATATCTGCGTGAGAAGTTGCACAGCAAGTCAAATGAGCAGTTGAGTAGAAAGCTGAACAAAAGTTGCGCCCTCAAGTTGACCGATAGGCTGTTATCAATAGTTAAAGCCTAACGAGGTAGAAAATGAACGTTCACTCTCTGCATTCTTTATGAGTTTATTGAAAGAAAGTTGGGTTGTCAAGAGTTTTTTCCTTTTTTTTGTGGTGAGATGAGGTGAGGACGGGTTGCCATTCTGTCAGTATTTGGGGGAATGGGGAGAGGGAGTGGGAGAACGGGCTACTAACCTGTTGGTGGGGTAAGATGTCATTGCGAGGAGTGAACAAGTCGTTAGACTTGTGAACGACGCGGCAATCTCAATATGCTTTTGGCTCTGGTGGAAAGGGAATCCATTATTCTGTCATCCTCAACTTGATTGGGGATCCAGATTGATATTATTCTGTCATTCTCAGCTTGACTGGGAATCCAGATTGATATCTAATGGATTCCCGCTTACGCGGGAATGACAGAAGGTGATTATAGCGCCCTTTAATGCCATTCAAGAGGAAATATATATTAAAAAAAGCCCCGACCATTTTAAAAATCGCCGGGGCTTTTAGTGATTGAAATATTCTAACCAACTATCTAACCATATATTTAATCATTTATGGCAGATAGTGCCAGACCGTGCCGTCTGCCTTTAGACCGTAGAGTTCAGTTCTGCTCGCCTCTATGTCGACACCAGTCTCCCCAATTTGTGTCCAACCCATAGGCGTTCCGTCGTATCGAAAGACACCAGATGGCGAAAGACCGAAGAGATGACCCATCTCATCGACGGTAAAGGTAATGCCGGACGTCCCAACCTTTGTCCAGCTATGGGGCGACCCGTTATATTGGTAGATGTCCCCTGTAGCAGGATTGGTGGCAAAAAGTTTGTTTCCACCAGCAAATAACTCCGATGCCGGCCCGCCTATCTGAGTCCAATCATTCGGCGTTCTGTTATAGCGCCAGACACCGCTTCCATCCGGTGATATTCCAAACAGAAAACCCATGTCATTTACTACAAATGTTTTTCCGGGACCGCCAATTTTTGTCCAATTGTGGGGGGTTCCGTTATACTCGTAGATGTCGCCCGTTGCGGGATTGGTAGCGTAGAGTCTGCTCGCCCCGATAAATATCTTGGTTGCCGGCCCGCCTATCTGAGTCCAGGATTCCGGGGTGCCATTATACCTAAAGACGCCACTCGGTGATAATCCGTAGAGATCACCACCAGAGTTGACTACGAACATATTGCCTGATCCTCCCACCTTCGTCCAGTTATCGGGCGATCCGTTATATCGATAGATATCACCGGATCCTCTTATTACGCCGTAGAGGTTATTACCTCCTGCGTAAATTTCACTGGCAGTTAACCCAACCCGCTCCCAGGACCATGTTCCTGTGGAAGGTGCGCCACCACCACCACCTCCGCCTCCACCACCGGGTCTTGTAAAAGTAACACCGTTGTTCCAAACAATCGTTATTCCCCTGTCGGAGGAATTTACAGAAACCGTTCCAGATGCGTATCCAAAGGGCCAGATGGCAGAAATAGAGTAGCCGTCCAAATCCCCAACGCCCGTCTCCCCTGAGCCATCCATGCGCCATGTGAATTTATCATTTATCTGGGCAATGTGGTAGGTCTTGCCGTGGTTGCTTATCCACTCCCCAGATATATCTGGGACAGCATGGGCCTCTGTAACACCGAATGCAAAGAGGAATAGCGAAAGAGCTCCTATTGATATTGCTGTCAACAAGACGAGCTTTGAATTTACTTTTCTCAAACAATTCATAATCTTACCTCAAAATAATTATGGTCTTATCCCGACATTTTTACAGTTTAACTGTGCATGTTAGCGATAATTTCAGTAAAACTGAAGCAACACGCTAATAATGGTATTTAACTCATCGCAGATTGCCTCTTCATCGGGCATTTCTACATTTTTATAATTATATTGAAAAAAAGTTGAATTGTCAAGATTTTTTAACTTTTTGTGGTGAGATTAAGGGAGGGAGTCGCCACATTGTCAACTTCTGGGAAAGGGTGAGGGGAGGGAAGGGTAGGACGGGTCTTTAACCTGTTGGTGGGTGGCAGTGGGCTTGTGGCAAAAAAGAGTGCAAGAAATGTCATTGCTTGCTTGACAAAGAAATCCATCTTCTGTCATTCTCAGCTTGACTGGGGATCCAGAACAATATTCACTGGATTCCCGCTTTCGCGGGAATGACAAATAGTGTCATTCTCAGCTTGAATGGGGATCCAGAAAGATATCTAATGGATTCCCGCATTTCAAGAATAGAATGACATTATGATTTTATTTTAGCCTGGATTCCCCCCCTTTTTCAAGGGGGCAAGCTTTTTCGCGGGAATGACAAATAGTGTCATTCTCAGCGAGACAAAAGCATCCAAAACAATATCTATTGGATTCCCGCTTTCTAAGGGAGTGACAGGAGCAAGAGAATTGGGTTTGCAACAAAAGACCACAAAAACTGTCATTTGGAGAGGACGGGGTGCTTGTTGAACAATCACCATTTAGTAAAAAGTGCTGACAAATCTGCAAGACGGGTCGCCGTTGGCACGGCAGTGGGTTTCGACAACAGAGATGTCAGTCAAACCCGACCAGTTTGCCATGGCCGAAAAAAAATCCTCGGTAAATATGCAAATTGGACTACTCGCTTTTAGTTCTGTGCACCACATACAATCATGAGCTAAATCTACAATCTGGTTAGGAGAAATCTCAAGAGTAGTATTTGCTTCAATGACCTTATTCAAATTGCCAACAAGGGTCTTGTACAATAAAGGGTATCTATCAATGGGAGCAAGATCATCATACTCGACTTCACCTATACCAAATAACCATGGTAGTTCCTGAATCATGTTGTTGAACGAACTCTTACCCACACCACGCAAAAGAGATCTGTAACCTTTTTCTCCATATATTTCCATAAGTGAGGATACTATGGAAAAGAAAGTTCCAATTGGTTCGCTCATATTGAAATCATTAGGGGGGTAATTATTGATGATACGGTCGAGTTTAGAATATGTCAATATAATCTTGACACCGTTTTTCCCGATAGTATTTTCAAGTTGTGTGAGAATGAAATGCATTAGATTATTGGGGAGTGTCTTTGTTTCGTCCATGTTGTACTTCCCTTTGTTAGGTATTGGTTTTTACTGTTTCTAATATAATATAGTATATCACATCACTTTATCGTGTCTACAATTTATTGATTCCTGTGGCAAAAATGACCGCAAAAACTGTCATTGCCTGCGAGATCAAGGGAATCTATTATTCTGTCATCCTCAGCTTGACTGGGGATCCAGAATGATATCTAATGGATTCCCGCATTTCAAGAATAGAATGACATTATGATTTTATTTTAGCCTGGATTCCCGCTTTCGCGGGAATGACAAATAGTGTCATTCTCAGTTTGACTGGGAATCCAGAACAATATTCACTGGATTCCCGCTTTCCAAGGGAATGACAGACAGTAAAAACTGTCATTGCAATGAATTAGTCCAACCTTGGTTGGGTTAATGACGAAGCAATCTCGTCTTACAATCTACTCCCCGCCACCAAGGTCGTAGAGAAACACCGAGGAGGCGGTGCTGTAAAATGAGTCTATCCTTCGCCCCGCACTGTCGAGACGATGGAGGTACTTCCCATTCATCTCTTCAATCTTCTCCTCATTGTAGGTATGAGAGAATAGAACCCAAACCCTCTTTTGCCCCTTGATTTCATCAATCTCAAAGGAATAGACGTGTGGATTTTTGCTCTTTAGCCTGTCTGCCGTCGCGGGCATAGACCGAAGGTCGTATCTATCGGCGTAATAGAGATATTGATATTTTGCGCCGTAATGGATATAGATGGTGTCTCCCGGTTCCCGGTGCTCGCTGATGTACGCCAATACCGGCTTAATTTCCTCTCTCACCATTGGCTTTAGAAAGTAGTTTCCATTGTTTAAAATAGGCACGAGAATAAGTATCCCAATAGTGAAAACCATCAGAATCGAAAGTGGGGATGATCTATTGTTGCTCCACGCTATTAGCTCAAAAACCCCTTCCGAAATTGTGAGGATGACCAATGGAATTAGAAACAGTATCAATCTGTCGTAAAAAGGGTAGAGCTGCAGCGCCGACGCTATCAATGTAACGAAAAGTGGTGTTATTAAAAAAAAGAATATTTTTTTGTTCCTGACAAAAAGGGAGACTAATCCACCCAAAAAAAATATCAGCCAGATTCCGGCGACCGGCGCCATCCCCAGGAGGAGCTTCGATTTGAATATCATCAAGAGATGCTCAAAATACCACTTTATGTCCGCTATGGATGTAATGGGAAACGGGGCGAAGTGCTCTGACCAGTAATTGAATATCCATTCCTTTTCCAGTCCACTTTCGATGTTTAGAGTAGAAAAATAGTTCATTGCAAAACATAAAAGCCAAGTGGAAAATATTGGGATGAAGGTGAAAAGTTTTTTCCATTCTCTCTTTGATATTGAAAAGAAAAGGAGGGTTGCTCCCACCCCCGCCATTACAAACACCACCGGGTGGGAAAACCAACCTGCAACTCCACCAAATATGGCGAAAAGCGCCGACCCTTTTAAATTAAAGTCCCTTTTATCCGCATAGAGTAACACCAAGTAGAAGAGGAGGGTTATCATGATGTCGCTGGCGTACTGCTTGACTTCCACTGAATAGTAAATTAGAGACCAAGGGAGGATAAAGAGGACAAGGGCAATTGGGGTTGCCTCTTTTTTTAGGATTTTTTTTGCAAGTAGAAAAAAAATGGGGATGGAAAGCGCACCTGATATTAGCGGAAACAATCGAAGGGAGTATTCCGAAGTTCCGAGGAGGATGGTTATTGATTTTTCTATAAAGAGAAAACCGAGGGGGGCGTATTGGTTATAGTCAAGGTGTTGAAGGAGTCCTGAAAACGACCTGTTGATGATATTGAGAGAGAGGGCGGCTTCATCAAGCCAGAGGGATTTGTTGCAAAGATACTGGTAAAGGCGAATGAAGATACCGATAGATATTATGTAGATGGGAAGGCGATCTGACAGATATATCCGCTCGAAGTTCCTCGTCCAGCTTTGGTTTTTGTTGGGGGTTTCCATTTAAGAATTTACTAACTTAACTAATTGAATTAATTGGATTAATTGAAAAGGCGATACCAAACGATATAAAAAATTGCAACGACACCATCCTTCCAACCAATCTTCTTACCCTCTTCATAGGTACGCCCGTAATAGCTGATGGGAATTTCATAAATTCGGTACTTCTTTTTTGCGATTTTTGCGGTAAACTCCGGCTCAAATCCAAACCTGTTTGATTTGAAGCGAAGCTCCTTTAGTATCTCGCTTTTGAAGACTTTATAACATGTCTCCATGTCGGTGAGGTTGATGTTGTTCATGATGTTGGAGAGGAGTGTCAGAAACCTGTTTCCAAGGTAATGCCAAAAATATAGGACCCTGTGGGGGCCGCCCAAAAAG
>JAUWME010000180.1 GCA_030613285.1 Candidatus Zymogenus sp.
CAAGAGGTTTGTAATCTCCTTTGGAACAAGGGAGCGATACGGTACGCCGTAGTATAATCCTTCGTCAAGAAACACCAATTCTGGCTCCGTCATTCCCTCCTCCCATTTTTCCAAAGGCCAGGAACTCAGGCAGACTGAATCGTCAAACTTTTTACCTGATAACACATCGTCTTCGGTCAGGACATACTCTCCAACAATTCGTCTTGTCTCTCTAATCCCCATCTGGACAGCGGTGTCAGAAAGAAATGCATTCTCAAACCCTGGAATCTCCTTATTTAAAAACTCCATGGCAACCACAGCATCTGCCCTCCCCATTAGCTCCCCGGAAGTCAAATCGGAGACAATGCTCCCATCCAGAGCTTTCCCCCCTTTTGCCAATGCAGAAATCTTTACAATCGCCTCGCCGGGCCTGAAGGTTGGTATAATAAGCCCTTGGCTTACCGTAAGGGAATATTTGCCCGACAAAAAGGCATCCTTGATCCTGTCGTTTAGTACGGCCATCCCATCCGTTTGATAGCGGGCAATGTCCATACCTTGGGCAAAAAACATCATGGTCGGAGTCATTACAGCACCGTTACTATCATCGCCCTTTTTTGTCTTAACGCCTGCGGCCAACGCCAAAACAGCATCCCCCGTAGCATCAATATATGTTTTTCCAATCACCCCAAAAAGCCCTTCGGGACTTGCCACAACAAGACCTTTTATCTCACCATCCTCAACAATTGTGTCAGCCACATAGGAGTGAAGCATCAGCCTTATATTCGGCTCGTTTTCGATTAGCTCGTCTGTCAGCCGTTTCATCAGCCAAGGGTTATAGAGAAGGGCGGTAAAGCCATCCCTGATAAACGGGCCGAAGGCGCCACCCATGGCAGTCAACCTGTCGGTAACCTCTTTTCCCATTCCCTCAATGATATGCTCAACCTTGTCCGGATGATGAAGATACATCCCGCAGACTGTCCCTACCGCACCTGCCGTTGCCATCCCCCCCAAAAACCCGTATTTCTCAATTAATATGACAGAAAGGCCCCGGCGCGCCGCCGCCACCGCCGCAACAAACCCAGAAGGCCCACCACCGGCAACCACCACATCACAAACCCCTGCGATGGGGACATTCTTTTTAGGAAGTAAAAGACTTTCACCAGCCATATCGTAATCCTCCTAATTCAACTCATTTATCAATATATTCAGATATTCATTCTCTTTCAATTGCGAGTTTGGAAGGGCTGGCAACTCCACAAGATGTTTTGTTAGATCATCTCTGTCAAAATCTACAACGATGGCAAGCCTCGTCCCGGGCTGAACAATCGGCTGGTGAGAAATCCCAGCGACGATTCCAGAAAGATGTGATATCAGGAGATACTCCTCAAAACTTGCGGGATTAACAATCCTCCCGACGGTCTCTCCGGCTTTTACAAACTGACCAAGTTTAGTTGCGGGTCTGAATATCCCATCGATGGGACTCCTCAACCAAGCGCTGTTTAAGTCAAGTACAATTTGACGTGACGGTATCTCTGCTGTTCCTTCCAACATCCCCAGGATCCGCATAACGTTTTTTATAGCCAAAATTCCAAGCTCCACGTTGCCCCGCGTGATTCTCCCCGCGCTCCCAATCTCGATTGTCGTACACGGCACTCCAATCCGATGCGCCTCTGTCTGGAGCATCCCCTCCACCTCCGACCCCTTCCAGACAGCATTTATCCCGGTGGAAGCCACAAGATTGAGGTATTCACTCGATGGGTTTTTCACCCTCACCCTGACATGGGGGATAAGCTCGTCTGGAAATTCGGCGGAGTGTAAATCGATAATGTAATCTGCCCTACGGGCAAAAACATCAAAGAAAGTGTGGGCAATCTTCTCGGTCATCGTCCCGTCCGTATTTCCCGGAAATATCCTGTTCATGTCAATGTTGTCGTTGGGATAACAGCGAAGGCCATAATCAAACGCCAAAGAGTTTACAATTGGAACGACGAGGAGATTTCCGCAAAGCTCTTTGGGATTGATGTCATCTACAATCTCTCTTAAAACTTCAACCCCCACCACCTCGTTTCCATGAACAGCGGCATTGAGCAGAAGCGTAGGCCCATCCTTGACACCCCAAATACCAAAATAGTTTAGGCGTATCTCTTGGTGGTTTTCTCCCACTGCGACTTTCAGGTGCCCCAATATCTTCTCACCCCTTCGCCCCTTTCGTCCCATTTGACCAATTTGAACATCGGGATTTATTTGATTCTCATCCTTTTGCATCAGCCCTTTAAACACGCTATAAATTCCCCCAACTTAAGTTACTTAAAAATTACCTAAATAGATAATTATAGTATATTTGCAAAGCAATTTCAAGTAAATTGAAATAGTATTATTAGACTACATGAGACAAAGCTTGATCTGCTTTCTAATAAGAATTTGCCTTGACTTTTATATAAAATCATTTGTATGATGGCGATGATAACATTCCATTCTTTTTTAATCAATTCGGGAAAAATCTATTATGACAAAGGAAAGTATAGTAAAAGGAAAAGACAAAATAAAGTTCGCCCTTGTGGGATGCGGAAGGATTAGCGATCTTCACGCCAGAGCTTACAAGGGAAGTGATGATGCGGAGATATTTGCCGTATGCGACGTCAACGAGGAGCTTGCAAAGCAGAAACAAGTTGAGTGGGGCGCAAAAAAGGTATATACAGACTACGATGAACTTTTAAAAGATAGTGAAATCGATGCCGTTGAGCTTCTTGTGCCTCACAACTTGCATCTCCCCATGACCGTCTCTGCAGCTCAGGCAAAAAAGCAAATAAGCGTCCAGAAGCCCATGGCCACAAACGTTGCAGATTCTGTCAAGATGGTTAAAGCTGCAAAAGACGAAGGGGTAGTCCTCAAGGTGTTTGAAAATTTCGTCTTTCACCCCCCTTACGTAAAGGCAAAAGAGTTAGTGGAGTCCGGCGCCATCGGAAAATTAATCACCGTAAGGATGAGCATGACCAGCAGCGGCCGGGGCGGCTGGGAGGTTCCTGCAGAGGCGTGGGTTTGGCGTGTCGACAAAATTAAGGGGGGCGGTGGGCTCCAGGTCTTCGATGATGGCTATCACAAATTTTCCCAGGCTTACGACATCGGCGGCGAGGTAGAAAAAGTCTTCGCTTGGATCGACTACACAAACGACATCATCGATTCGCCGTCATTTATCCTTTGGAAATACAAAGAAGACCAACGCGCTCGATACGGCCAGTACGACATCACCCACGCCTATGACATGTATATCAGATCCCCCTACTACGCCACGGACGACAGGATAGAGCTTGTTGGGAGTGAAGGTATCATCTTCATCAACGGCTGCACGGGCGATATGCTTTCAGAGCCTCCCTTGGTTCTCTACAGGGATGGAGAAACCCGTGCCTTCCACGACATCGTCAGCGACTGGGGCCAATCTTTCATCGACAGTGGCCGGCATTTTTTCAAATGTCTCAAGGACGGCGGAGATCCGATCTTGACCGGTGAGGCGGGCGTCAAGGTGATGCAGTTTACCCTTGCCGCAGAGCTCTCCCACGCTGAGAAACGGGAAGTAAAGCCTGAGGAGGTGCCTTAATTTCAAAATTGTTAGTGTAATCAATAGCCTCTTTTGTCCGACAAAAAACATCACTCATATTAACAATGTATAACCTTTTAAATGACAAAAACCATTTGACACAGCCCCGAAACTGTTATATATATAAACACACTAATAATTTGTTCAAACAGGGGAACTCCACGCCATGAGGAAAATAGATGTCGCTGTAGTCAAAATCCCAAAAGAAAAAAGAAATAACGAAGAAGCCTTTAAAAAGAAATTCGCAAATCTTGTCGATATCGCCGGGGGACTCGATTTTGTACAAAAAGGGGACTCGGTACTGATCAAGGTCTGTCTGAACTCCAGCAGAAAATACCCCGCCACCACAAGCCCCAAAGCTGTGGACGCATTGATGGAACTCCTGCTAAAAAAGTCGCCGTCGGCAATCTATGTGGGGGACAAAACCGCATTTTTCAGGAAAACAAAAAAGGCCTTCAAAAAGACGGGGATCGAAGACGTTGTTGGCAAATATTCCAAAAAGCATATTTCCACAAATATTAAACTAATCGACTTTGACGATTACACCTACAGGGATCGCTACTTTCCCAAAAATATCAAGGACAATTGGGAACTCCAGCGCACAAGACACCTTGTCAGGGCACCAAAGATGCTCTTTGAAGAAGACCCGATCCTGAAAGAGAAGGGTCTTCCCGCGAAAATTGATCACATCATCGTACTGGCAACGGTAAAGACCCACACTATCAGTAGATTTACCCTTGGAATGAAAAGCTACGTTGGTTTTCTCGACACCGAAAGCCGGTATCTTCTCCACAAAATCCCCCATAAAAAATACTACAGGCTGGATAACATCGCCCCCTTTGACAAAATCCATATACAAAACCGGGTGCCGGAACTCTTTACCGTTATTCCCCACCCAAAGCTTATAATCTTGGACGGGCGGGAGCTTATCATCAGGGGCGGGCCGGACTCCAACAACCGCATCCAGCCGCTCCCATCGTTTCGCCCAAACCCATACACCGGCGTGATGTTGGCAGGGACGGATATTGTGGCCGTTGATGCTGCAGGAGTGGCACTTCTGAAAACTCAAAAGAGGGTTGCAAAAGCTCTCAAACGCTCTTCCATCTGGGAGATGCCAACTTTCATTAAGGCCGAAGATTTGAAGTTGGGTGCAAACCGCACCGATAGTATTTTACTCCACACCGACACAGCCGAAGAGAAATTCGAACGGATAGCGTGGTTCCTCCAGTAAAACAGGCTATATAAAAAACGTGGATTTATGGCTTCCTGCACTATTTTTAGATCATATTTAAAGATGAGTGGAAAAAATGACCCTATTTTTTAGAAATTAAATTGTGAACTACCTTGACATCTCAATAATAGTAATCCTTGGAGCGAGCACAATATACAGCGTCATCAAGGGATTTATCAGGGACGCATTTTCCCTCCTTGCGGTAATACTGGGAATTGTTGCAGCGCTCCTGTTTTATCCCATGGGTGCCCAAATGCTCGGCGGGTTCATCTCTCAAATACAAATTGCAAATATAGTAAGCTTCTCCCTTATCTTCCTTACCGTCTCCATTGTAATCTCCGTTGCGGGAATGCTGATTTCAAAGATGATTAAGGGGGCAGACCTCTCCTTTTACGACCGAGTAGCCGGCGGGGCATTTGGACTGACTAAGGGATACATACTCGTAGCTGTCCTTGTCATTATCGTAACAACCCTGTTTCCCTCCTCAATAACAACCTCAAAAATCGCACCTCATATAATAAAATCGGTAAACGTAGTAACCGACATCCTCCCAAAAAACTATCAAAGGGAGATCGAGAAACAAAGAAAATCCCTCAAAGATATCGACGTCAAGGAAATTGAGAGAAATACTAATAGAATCACCGACTAATTTTGACACTTTCAAATTGTCATAGTTCAAAAAAAGGAGTGATTACAACTAAATGTCATTCCCGTAGAAAGCGGGAATCCAGACTAATACAAAGTCATCATATAAGACAACAAGGGGCTTAAGCCCCTTATCGAAGTAGATACTTTTTTTGGACAATACAA
>JAUWME010000527.1 GCA_030613285.1 Candidatus Zymogenus sp.
TTAAAGATGTTCTCATCAATATTTCCCTTGATCTTTTTTAGGTCATCGAGGTTGGCGTCCCTGAGGGCCTTGACGTCTGAGCGTACCTTGGAGATTGCCTCCACGACTTTTTGGCATTCTTCTCTTCTTTCGTTATAGACTGAAGACCCAAGCTCCCTTTTGACCTTTGTGTCCACAACCACAAAGGAGACATCCTTAAGATTCATCGGAATATATTCAAAGCTTGCATCTCTGCAATCGATAAAGAGGGCGTTTCCCTCTTTTGCATGGACTGCAGTCATCTGATCCATGATCCCGCACTTGACTCCAACAAACTCGTTTTCTGCAGAATGGGCGATGGTTACAAGTTCCGCAGGCGTAAGATCGAGGCCGAACTGTGCAGAAATCATTGCCGCAGATGAGACCTCCAGTGCCGCAGATGACGATAGCCCTGCGCCGATGGGAATATCGCTCCTGAAAATTGTCCAAAACCCGTTGATGTCGTGGCCCGATTCTTTAATCTTCAGGGCTACGCCTTTAACATAATCGGCCCAGGCACTTTTGCCTTCTACCTTTTCTCCTTTTTCAATCTTTGCGTTGACCTGAAATTCCTCAATGTTGTCGCCAAAGTTGATCGATTTTAGTCTTACAAGGTCCCCGTACATTGGTCTGGCCATCATGTAAGTCTTTTGTTCAATGGCCATAGGAAGGACAAAACCATCATTGTAGTCGGTATGTTCACCGATTAGATTTACCCGGCCCGGTGCGGTGACCAAAAAGTTTGGTTTGGTAGAGAATGTCGATCCAAATGCTATACGTAATAAGTAAGTATCATTGTTCATACATTGTTCCTTTCGTTTGTTTCAAATGTCCACTGATAATTTATAGTCGATTTGAAGAAAAATGTAAAGAGGAAAAGGGTGGGGAGGGATGTTTTTCTTTTAAGACAGGCAAAACAAGGGGTTTAAGCCCCATATTTTGCCTTTTGGAAGAGCCTTTTGTCTCCTCAGAAGAACCATTTCGATAGATTGTTAATCTTAAGAAGCACTAACTCACTTTTGCAAAACTGAAGGTGTATTTGTTAGATTCCATCAGCTTAAACAGCCCGGATTTTGTTACGCTTGAGATTATCACACCCTCCTTCATGTGGTGATCTGAAAATGACAAAATGCCACCGGTCTTTAAGATTCTGTGAAGCTCCGTCAAGACACTTTCGGGATTACCTAATCCGTGAAAGACGTCGTAGAGAAATGCAACATCAATGCTGTTTTTTGTAAGCCCTGTTTTACAATCCGTTACAATTCCCTCAACGTTTTTGAGTCCCGCCTTTTTTGCCCTCTGCTCGGTACTCCTTATTGCCAAGGGGTGGATGTCCACGGCGTAAACCTTCCCCTTTTCCTCGACGAGCTTACCTGCACATATAGAGTAACTCCCCGGCCCGCAGCCGTAGTCGAGGATGTGAAACCCCGGCTTGATCTTCACTTCTTTTAGTACTTCTTCCCTTGGACGGATGAAATCGCGTATCTTAAAGAAGAGAGACATCATTTTAAACCCGATGTTATTCATTTTATTATCCATCTTTGTCTCCAATTTTGCAGTATTTACTATATTGAATATCATATAAATATAGTATTGCAATACAAATATAAAAAACAACTTTTTATCGATTTGCTCTTTTACCAGAGAGATACTAACCTTCCCATGGGATCCGAAACGAGGGAAAAGAACCCGCTTCCCGACACCTCTGTTTTCTCCTGAACTATCTTAAAGGGCGCACATTATGCGCCCCAGAAGAATTTTTCTGCAATTCAAGTAATTT
>JAUWME010000043.1 GCA_030613285.1 Candidatus Zymogenus sp.
CCGGTGGCGCGCCCTATCAGGATACTATGTCTGCCAGCGAGACAGTAATAGAGTACCAAGGTTTGGACGCAGGCGGTGGAACTATGGAAATGAGTGGAGGCGGCAGGCCCGACAGGACAGTCCTTATTTCCGAACGGGACATTGTTCCTGTAACGGGATGGTTGATTGTAACCTCAGGCGACAAGAAGGGAGAGCGTTTTGATATTAGGGGGAGCGAGGCAAATCTGGGACGTGGAGCAGAATGTGAAGTGGTTTTAGACAACGATACGGTTTCTAAAAGCCATGCAAAGATCAGAAACGAAGATGGAAAATATATCCTCTACGATCTGGCGAGCAGAAACGGGACGTTCCTAAACGACAAGAAGATCAGCAAGGCCCAGTTGAGAGATGGTGACGAGATTACTCTGGGTGAGTTGAAAATGATATTCAAGAGCTTATAGCTGATAGCCGATAGTTTATGGGAGGCACCCAAATATATATAAAGGTCGGCCATTGGATGGTTGCCCATATCTGGTGCAATTGTGCTTTGGGGGTTTTGAGATTTTGAGGTTTCTTGATGTTAGTTTAAACTGCTTGATACTTGAGGTTTTGATTATGTTCTTAATTTGATCTTTGATTTAAACAATTCATGGCAAATTACAGTAATATTATAGTAATATAGAATGTTTAAATGTTGTTTGATACTACAATGATAAGCGGTTTCAGTGTAATATTACATTAAAGCTAAATTAAAACAATTTTTTTTGGGGGGTTAGATATGAAGCGTCTAATGAAAGTCATGACAGTTTTTCTGTTTGCTTTTACCTTATTGGTTTCGGCAACAGCAGTCAAAGCTGAGTATAGCGTAAAGATAAATCAGATCGATACAACAAATTTCCCGGAGATAAAGGCATACGTCTCCATTGTGGACGACACCAGTAAACCAGTAAAGGGTCTGTTGGAAAACTACTTTAATATACTGGAAGATGGAGCTCCGGGGCCAACAGATTTTAAAATCGAATCGATGCTCCTTTCTGGAGAGCCCATTGCCGTTGTCCTTGCCATCGACACCAGCGGGAGTGCGAGGGGAAAAGTGATAAAACACGCCAGAGAGGCCGCTTTCGAATTTGTGGAGGGGCTGGGGGAAAACGACCTTGTGGCCATTGTCGATTTTAATGACCAGGAACATATAATATCAGAATTTACATCGGACAAAGAGACACTAAAAAAGGCTATCGAGGGGCTTAAAGTCTCTGGGACAAGGACCGCTCTCTACGATGCAATTTATAAGGCCCTGGAGATGGCCTCAAGACCTGCACTCCCTTTTCGTAGGGTGGTTATTGTCCTGTCGGATGGAAAGGACGAGGGGAGCGCACTGACGATTAGTGATGGCATAACGAAAGCCCAAGCTTCGAACATCCCTGTTTATACGATAGGGCTGGGGTCGAAAGTGGACAACAAGCCTCTTGCGAGGATTTCCAGACTTACCGGTGGAATTTCTCTTCTTGCACCGACTTCGGCAGACCTTGCAACGCTCTACGATATGATATCGGAACAGCTGAAAAACCAGTATATCCTCAAATATGTCTCAAGTTCCATCAACGGTGACGGCCAGCAGCACACCCTGGGGCTCTCTGTGACTATTGGAGATTCTATATTCAAAGATGAAAGGGTTTTTACAGCGCCCAAGACAACAGCCACCACGATGGGAACTTGGCTTTGGATTGCCGTTGTCGTATTGATAATTATGATAATTATCTTGATTATTGTGGTGGTGACCCGAACGAGAGCGTCGGGAGGACTTAAGGGGGAATCATCTCCGGGGTCGGCCACCATTTCTGAATCAATGACCATTATCGATTCTGAAATGGGAGGTGATGAGACAGTAATGCAGTCCATAAGGAGAGAAGGGGGGGCGCATCCACCGGATAAGACAATCATTATGAAGGGTATGGGCGAGGATTTTGTCAGCGCATGGATTGAGATTACAAAAGGCCCCGATAAGGGAAAGAGCTTTAACCTGAAAGAGGAGAGGACGAAGATTGGCAGGAGTGGCGCTTGCGAAATCTCCCTTTCTGACGATACAATTTCTCGTGAGCAAGCCGTCATCGTCAACGAAGATGGTAAATATCGACTCACAGACCTTGCGTCTGCAAACGGCACCTTTGTAGATGGCAAAAAGATTACCACGAGGGTTATCAAAGACGGAGACAAGATAGGTTTTGGGAACACCGAGGTGGTTTTGAAGACAGTCAAAAGTAAATGATAAGGTAGAAATAAATGGGCTATAAGGATGATGCCCCGACAAAAGATATTGCTGATGCTCCAACAAAAGATATTCCTAATGCTATGATTAGTGATATTACTTTTGCAAGCCTCACCGACGTAGGATTAGTCAGGGATCACAATGAGGATTACTACGGCTTTTTCGAGCCGGATGGTGAAGGACTCCTTACCACAAAGGGGAGGCTCTTTGTGGTGGCCGATGGGATGGGAGGGCACGCCGCCGGGGAGGTTGCCAGCCAGATTGCAGTCAAGACCATTGGGAAAATCTACTTTTCGGTTGGTGCCAATGTCGATATCGCAGAGGCGTTGAGGACGTCCATAGAGGCGGCAAATGGTGAGATTATTGACGAGGCGAGGAAAAATCCAGAGAAGGAGGGGATGGGAACTACCGTCAGCGCCCTTTCACTTGTAGGGAATAGCGCCGTTGTTGCCAATGTCGGGGATTCCAGAACCTATCATATTCGAGACAATGACATTACCCAAATCTCCCATGACCATTCATGGGTGATGGAGCAAGTCAGGGCGGGAGAGCTAACTCCTGAACAGGCGGAAAATCACCCCTACGGCAACGTCATCACCAGAAATCTGGGTTCAAAAACAACGGTGGAAGTCGATACCTTTGGCCCCATTGATGTAATGGCTGACGATATTTTTCTCCTGATGAGTGATGGTCTTTCAGGATTGGTAAAAGACGATGAACTTTTGGCGCTTGCAACATCTTTTCCCCCTAAAAAAGCGGCAGAAAAGATGGTGGCGCTGGCAAAGAAGCGGGGCGGACATGACAATATCACCATTCAGATTGTCAAGATAAACGGTGCAGTTGATAAGATGGTGGGAAAGACTGGGGTGATAAGGGTGAGAAAGAGGCCACTGAACATTGTTGCTGTGGCTTTGGCGCTCCTTACAGTTGTGCTTGTGGTGGCGGCGGTCTTTCTGTTGTCAAAGCTAAAGACGCCTATTGAACCCCCAGATGCCGTTCCATCGGTTTTTGATGTCAATGTTGTAAATCCTGTGGGGATGGTTTTTGGAGATGGGATGCTCCATATACTGGATGTGGAGTCTATTGTAACCTGTGATCCAATTCTTCCTCCTAACACCGAAACATCGAAGCGCAATGTGAACAAAATCCCCCTGCCCGAAAAGATTGGAAAGCCTCTGGCGATAATGTATGCCGAAACTCTGCCAACTGTTACGACTCTGGAGGTTATGGGGATTTTAGAAAATGAAGATAAGAGAAAGGATACCATCTCGTTTTCGACCTACAACCTTGACAAAAGCGAGTGGTCTGATGGGGCAACCTTTAAAGTCCCTGTTGGGAAAAGAGAGACACCATCGGCTATGATGTCGCTTGACAATAATATTTATTTTATATTTTCGGGGAGGCTCTTTTGGGCTTCTACGGTGGGTAAAAGCAAAATCGAAGAGGAGTGGGAACTCAAAGACCCCGCCGTTGGATTTGCGTTTCCATTTTACGAGAACGATTCAAAGTTTGTAAGTCCCCCAGGGTTCATCTACATGGATGGGGGGAGGTTTAATCTCCTTCATGCGGGGGAGAGGGTATCGAGAGAGATTTGTCCAGATTCAGAGCCTTTTTCCGTCAAGATTGTTGACACCAAAATGATTGGGGAGGGGGACTTGTCTATTGCATCGACAGACGAGATGTATCGGGTTGATCTGATAAAAAAGGAGATTTATAAGGTACCAGCTCCGCCTGATGGACTAAATGGAAATATTGTAAAGATCGCCATTGGCGGGGATGTCTTGTATCTCCTTGTAAAAGGCGACGATGGTCAATACAAAATTGTCCCTGTGGGAGATGTCCACGGGGTGGGGGCAGCCGAGCCTCTCTGCAAATAAGAAATGGGATGGTGGCATTAAAATTGAATATCTGCACCTAACAATAAGAGAAGGGTCTCTTTGAAGCGTATAGCAGGGCGAGGGTAGAATATCAACTTTAAAACGTTCAGCACAGTGAGGACAACAGCTGCCGTAGGGAGTGTGGGGCGATAGTTTAAAACCAAACTTGGGAAAATGCCTTACCCCTCTTATCTTATAGGCTAATGAGGGTGGTTTTTGTATTAATCAAAAAAATCGAAGAAAGGCCTTTTTTTCCACCTTTGACCCTTCATTAGTAAATCTTTTGAAAGGAGCTGACCTTGATAACAGATAAAACAATGATTTTTGTATTTATGTAAAAAAAGCTTGTATTTCTGTATTACTTTTGATATACAAAGGCAATTCCAAAAAATATTCTACATCCTCATCTTCACGCTCAACTCTTCACACCTCATCTTCAAATGAATGCGCAATATCTGCAAAATCTGAAAAGTGTTTAAATAAAGGGATTTTATGGATTTAAAACGAAACTATTATGAGGATATCAAGCTCATCAAGAGCAATTTTATTGGTATCTGGGGTTTCTTACTACTTGTTTTTCTTTTCTTCTTCCCGCTGTTTGTCGAAAATTTCTCTGCGCATATCGCCAGCGTTCTCCTAATAAACGTAATAATTGCTATTGGTCTAAATATCCTTGTGGGATATACGGGGCAGGTATCCCTTGGACATGCGGGTTTTCTTGCCATCGGCGCCTATACTTCTGTCATCTTGGTGATGAAGGCAGGTTTCCCATTTTTAGTTGCACTGCCGTTGGCGGGTCTTATGTCGGCACTTTTTGGTTTCATGTTGGGGCTTCCGGCCTTGAGGATGGAGGGGCCATATCTTGCCATTGCCACGCTGGGTTTTGGGATTGCCATTGAGCAGATACTTGGGGTTTGGGATACCGTCCTTGGACTCTTCGTCGGATTTGTAAATTTCTTCGTCAATCTGCCCGCTCACATCGCTTTTATTTTTACCAGAGCCGAGAGTGCCGAAAAGTTTATTCCAACTCTCGATATTGGGCCGACACTGGGATTTCTTGAGGGACTGACTGGCGGCAGGATGGGCCTTAAGACCCCCACCTTTTCCATCTTTGAGACAATGGATACAGAAATTGCCCTGGGGTTTATTAAGCTGACATCAGATAAGCAGATGTACTATTTTATCCTCTTTATTACCGTCATCCTCGTCCTCTTTGCAATCAATCTGATGAAATCGAGAATTGGAAGGGCCTTTATTGCCATCAGGGACAGTGAGGTGGCGGCTCAGCCCGTGGGGGTAAACCTTACATACTACAAGACATTCGCCTATGCAATTTCCGCCTTCTATGCCGGGGTGGCCGGGGCGCTGGGGGCGCATATGTTTCAGTTTATAGCGCCCGTTCAATACAACCTGATTGCCTCCATTACGATGCTTGCAATAATCGTTGTAGGAGGGCTTGGCTCCATCGTTGGCGCAATTCTTGGGGCCATCCTCTTTACAATCCTCCCCCAAATCCTTTCAAAATATGGGGAGTATAATATTATAGTTACCGGGGCCATTATGGTGGTAATAGTTATGCTTGAGCCCTTGGGTCTTAGAGGGATATGGATCAGGATAAAAATATACTGGAAGATGTGGCCGTTTTAGACTTTACAATCAATTACAACCGATAGGAATAAAAATGAATGTAAATGCATATCTAATAATACAGGGGCTGGTAGTGGGAAGTATCTATGGGTTGATTGCCCTTGGAGTGGTACTGATATATAAAACATCGGAGGTGTTGAATTTTGCCCACGGCAACATGGGGATGATTGCAGCATTTTTTTCTTACACCCTGATGGAAAAATATATGCCAAAGATGATGGAAGGTTTGGCCGGGAGCCTTTCCGGTATTGGTTTTATGCCCGGTGAGGAGTGGGGGGGGTACCTTGCCATCTCATTTATTGTTGTTCTTGCAATCGTATTTATTGTGGCGTTTTTCTTGGGTGTTGCCATTGAGTTTTTTACATTAAGGCCAATAACCAAATGGAAGGTACTCTTTTTTACACTACTTACTCTTGCCGGTTGTGTTTTATCTCTGCCAGTACCAAAAATGGTGGTTTTCGGATATTTCATCTCTCATTTTCCTGATCTCGAGTTCATAATCAGATTTTTGTTTAATATGACGACGTTCTATATATATTTCTTTTTCTTTCTCTTTTTCCTCGTCGAGTTCTTTACGATGGGCCCCGCTAAAGAGCCTACACAGCTCGGACTTATTGTTGTCACCATTGGGATGTGGTTAATCCTTGATGGGGTAGCAAGTGGTTTCTTCGGCACACAAGACCACGCCCTGCCGCATCCTCTGGGCCCGGAGAGTTTTAAAATAGTTACTTTCTGGGGAATTCCCGTAAGTCAACTTGAACTGATTATCATAGCGATAACACTGATTCTCATTGTCTTTCTCTTCTTCTTCTTCAGATATTCCAAGGCGGGGACAGCCATGCGGGCAACTTCTCAGGTGGAAACTGCAGCAAGGCTGATGGGGATCAAAACAAAGAGGGTATTTGCCCTGACATGGGGGATCAGCTCGGTCCTTGGGGCAATCGCGGGAATCCTTGCGGCCTCGAAATTTTTTATAAACACCAATACGATGCTATTCCCGTTCTTAAAGGCCTTTGCAGCAGCCACGATGGGTGGATTGACAAGTCTTCCGGGCGCCATTATCGGCGGCTGGATATTGGGGGTTACCGAAAATCTTTTTGGCTATTACATCTCCATGGACTTAAAGACGCCCTTTGCGTTTCTGGTAATCGTCATTGTCCTTTCCATCAGGCCCTCAGGGCTTTTATCAAAACATTATGTGAAGAAGGTATAGTGAAAATAGGTTTCTAATCTTTTTAAAAAAGGGGGTGATAGATGAGGGTGTTCTTAACTTTTTAACCTCTTTAATTTTTAGGAGATGACTATTATGAAAACAATCAGACTATTAACGGTTTTTGCCCTTATCTTTGGGCTTATGGCCACAGTGGCAATTGCTGAGGATCCGGGCATTACCAAAGACGAGATTCTCATCGGCACTACGGGACCCCTGACCGGCCCGGCAAATGCATGGGGCGCAGTCCAGAGGGCCATAGAGACATACTTCAAGGCCATCAACGCCGAAGGCGGGATAAATGGCAGAAAGCTTAAGCTCATCATCCTGGATGACGGCTATTCGCCCCCGAATGCCCTTACCAACGTCAAAAAGCTCATCGAAGAGGAGAAAGTGTTTGCAATCGTGGGCGTACTTGGAGCCGCCAATGTCGAGGCCGTAAAGGATTATATCGACAAGAGCGATGTTCCATGGATCGGGATCATCGGCGGTAATCGTACCATTTCAGAACCACCAATAGATAATGCATTTGTGGGTTATCCCCAGTACTTCCTGGGATCTCAAGTCTTGGTAAACTACGCCGTTAAAGAGTTGGGCATCAAGACTGTTGGTGTCTTCTACCAGAATGACGAGTTCGGTGGTGACGGGCTTGCCGGCGCAGAGAAGGCCTGTAAAGATAATGGTATTGAGTTAGTGGCAAAAGTTCCATACGAAGTATCTGACACCGATTTTTCCACCCATGCTCTTATGATGAAGCAGAAAAATCCAGATGCAGTGGTAATCTATGGCACGGCGAGACATTCAGCACTCTTTGTGGGCACCTGCGCAAAGATGGGTTTTCTGCCCCAATGGCTCGGAACCAGCGCCATTTCAGATCCCGTTATGATAAAGCTTTTGGGTAAAGCCTGGGATGGCGCCATTGTTGCTAACTTTGCGCCAAATCCCCAAGGAGACACAGAAGGCGCCAAGTGGTATAGGGAGATGTTGGAAAAATACGCCGAAAGCGATGTGGATAAGGCCCTTGGGACTTTCACCATGGCTGGCTTCTACTTTGGTGAGTACCTTGTGGAGGGATTGAAAAGAGTAGAAGGACCCCTCACCAGAAAGGCTCTCATAAAGTCCATGGACTCGTTCAAAAATGTCAACGGGAAGTTTATTCACGATGTAACCTATACAAAGAAGGACCACAGAGGGCAGATATCCTTCTTTCTTATGAAAGCGAATGCAGAAACGGGTAAGTTGGAGACCATCTCAGAATGGCTCTACCCTGCAGAATAAGAAACTTAGATTTGTTGGGCGGGGGGAGAACCCCCGCCCGTTTTCTCATTATTTTTTAGAGAATTACTAAATGTCCATCCTAAAAATATCCAATATGTCCATCTCCTTCGGCGGGCTTACCGCCCTGTCAGATATTTCCTTTGAGCTTAATAAAGGACAGATATTTTCCATCATCGGTCCAAACGGGGCTGGAAAGACAACAATTTTCAACTGCATCAGCGGAAACTACAGGCCCAACAGCGGTAAAATATCCTTTAATGGAATCAATATTACAAAAAAGAAACCCGACAAGGTGGCAAAACTCGGCATCGCCAGAACTTTTCAGAATATCGAACTCTTCTCCCACATGACCGCCCTCGATAATATCCTACTGGGCAGGCACATTCATATGAAGAACGGCGTACTCAAATCGATGCTTACATTTACTGAATATCTGGCGAAAGAGGAGATAAAACACAGAGAAGTTGCAGAAGAGATTATAGACTTTTTAGACCTCCAGTCCGCAAGAAACCAGTTTGTAATAAATCTCCCTTACGGAACGAGAAAGCTTGTGGAGCTCGGAAGGGCGCTTGCCATGTCGCCTGAAATTATGATGTTGGATGAGCCGTCGGCGGGGATGAACCTTGAAGAGAGAGAAGACCTGAAAATCTGGATCAAAGACATTCGAGACGATTTTGGCATCACAATCATCATCGTAGAGCACGACATGAACTTGGTTATGAATATATCAGACGAGATTATGGCGCTTAACTTTGGGAAAAAAATCGCTCAGGGAAAACCAGAGGAGATCCAGAAACATCCAGAGGTAATAAAGGCCTATCTGGGGGAGGAGGCAGTAAATGAGTAAGGTTCAAGGCGCCCAGAAAAAAAATATTAGTAGTGGAACGGCAAGCGGTGGAGACTTTTTGAAAGTGACCAACATCGAGACCCTTTACGATAAAATAACCGCCTTAAAGGGCATCTCCGTCTCTGTTGAGAAGGGGAGCATCGTTACAATTTTGGGGGCAAACGGCGCAGGAAAAACCACAGTCTTAAAAACCATCATGGGGCTTCTTGAAGACCAACCCGAAAAAGGAAAGATCATTTTTGATGGCAAAAGCATAGAACGAAAAAAGGCCGAAAATCTCGTTTCCCTGGGAATCTCCTACGTTCCAGAGGGGAGAGAAGTCTTTCCTGAACTAACAGTCAAAGAAAACCTCAAGATGGGTTCATACACAAGAAAAGATAAAAAAGGGATAACCGAAGATTATGAGAGAATGATTGGCTATTTCCCCGTTTTGGGGGAGAGGAAAAGGCAACTTGCAGGAACCCTCTCCGGCGGAGAGCAGCAAATGTTGGCCATCGCACGAGGACTGATGTCCCGCCCAAAGCTCCTGATGCTCGACGAACCTTCCCTGGGGTTAGCGCCAATCCTCGTAGGAGAGATTTTTGACATCATAAAAGAAATCAACAAAGAGGGCGTGACAATCCTCCTCGTAGAGCAAAACGCAAACTTAGCCCTCCAAATTGCCGATTACGGCTACGTACTGGAAACAGGAAGGATCGTTCTTTCCAATACCTGCAAAAAACTTATGGAAAACGAGGATGTCAAGGAATTTTATCTCGGCGTTGTCAAAGAAGATTCGGTAAAAGGCTTTAAACGATATAAAAGAAAAAAGAGATGGAGATGACCCTCTGCCAAAGCTGTCGGTAGTTTTTCGTTGGAGGGGTTGCTGGGGCTGCTCGTAATTTAATGAGGGGGCTTGGGATTGTTGGGGGTTGTTGG
>JAUWME010000133.1 GCA_030613285.1 Candidatus Zymogenus sp.
TGGAGTCGTAGTGGGCCATGAAGATAAGCTCCCTGACGGCATCTGGAGCCTTGAAGCTCACGATGATATTCTCGCCAGCCTTTGTTATAAGGCCACTTACTATGGGAATAAACATCTCAAATTCCAAAAAGAGGAGCGGGAAGATGAGAATCGATACGATGAGCGCGAAGATCGGTTTTTTCCTCCAGATGAGGATGAAAAGGATGATGGCCAAAACCAAAAGTGTCAGGCCGATGAGAAACTGCATATAGGGCCTAAGGGCAAACTCCTGTACGACAAATGGGATGTCCCACGACGTTAAAAGCCCCTTGATGTACTCGGCCGTCTTTTCGAGGGCTTCCCTGTGGTCGGGTCTTGGTACTGCAATGTTTGTCAAAATTTCTTGAAGGTCCATAATTTTCTCCGGATTGATTGGATATTTCTCTTAAATTATAGTATATATAAAAGAATGTCAAAGGATTTTTTGTTGATGGCCTCAATCTGTGGTTCAGCCCCCTTCATTTTTTGTTGACATCAAATTAACATTTGAGTTCGATCTTAGAAAAGGGAACACCGCCCCGTGCCGCCCAGTTGTTTCGTTCACTCTCAATGATATTAAAAAGGATGTCTTTGTTGTCCACCTCAATGTGTTTTTCGATGACTTGGGTTATGGACTTGAAAAGCTCTTCTTTCATTTCATCACTCCGTCCCGAAAACATCAATATTTCTGTAAAGACGAAATTGGGGTTTCTGCTTTCGTGGACAGAGCGGTGCGCTGCGGGTGTTGTATAAATAGCAACATGGCCGTGGGATGGATCGATCTTCAGGGTTTTTATCATGGCCTCCCAACCTCTTTGGCGATGTGTGGCAGTTTTTTACTTTCAATTTCACCGGAGATGTGTATCTTAAAAAACGGCATTTTGGACTCCTGCGATTTTTTTTGGCGTTGACTATTCTCTCTTTACTATATATTTACTTTGTATATTTTTTCATTTTGAGTTGCGAAATGCAATAGCTAATAAGAAGTTAATAAGAAGCTAATAAGAAGCTAATAAGAGAGAATCGCGAAGATCGACATAAAAAAGATGCGGATTCTCTCGATTTCAATCTTAAAAAACCCACAACCAGCTTAAAAACCTTGACAGAAAATGTTGGTATGTATAAAATCCTTGAGATGAAAAAGTTCATTATCGTAGCAGATGATTTTGGCCTCTCGCTAAATATCAACAGAGGCATCGAGATTGGGGCTGAGGCCGGCGCTCTCTCCTTTGCTTCGTTGATGGTCGATGAGGAGTTTGTTGCTGACGCTGTTAAAATTGCAAAGAAGAACCCAGGCCTCACGGTGGGACTTCATGTTTGCATCAGCAAGCTGTTAAATATTGATGAAGATGTGTGGCGGGGCGTAAGGAGAAAGGACTTAATGGAATTAGTGTCAAAAAGATCTCTCATCAAGACCGTCATCAGTGACTGTCAGAGACAAATTGCAAAGTTCTTTGATCTTGGGTTTACCCCTACATTTATCAACACCCACTTCAATCATCACGTCTTGCCACCTTTCTTTGAAGATTTTGCCGAGATTTCTGCCTTACACAATTTCAAATATATAAGGTTTTCCACAAAAACCCCCCTCCTTACACACCCCGATATCCCAATAGAAGAAAAATTGTCCGGCATGGGGAAAGTCCTGAGAGAAAAGGGGATAGCATTTTCTGATGAATACATTGCCGCAAGTTTCCACTTTTTTCCCCCGGAACTAAAAGATGAATTTACAGAGATTATGGTTCACCCAACTGCTGCTCCAGATCCAAAAAAGGAACCCAACTCAATGATTTACTACCTTGACCTCATCAAACTCTTATCCTGGGGCGATTACTACAAATATATGGGATACGAGGAGGGATACGAGGAGTTGACATCAAACGGGGAGGGCAAGTGAATGAAAAGGAAGTTTGAATATTATGTCAAGAGAGCGCTTGGTGAGTTGCCCGCCGAATTCAAGGAAAAGATGGATAATCTTGTAATTTCTGTGGAAGAGTATCCGAGTAGATATGATCTGACCTCGTTGGGAATAAAAGACAAGCGGATGCTCCTGGGGATTTTCCGGGGTGTTCCCTTTGGTATTGTAAGCTCCTTTTATTCAGGCCCCGTGATGCCGTCTGAGATTGTCCTATTTCAGAGGAACATCGAATCTATAGCAAAGACTGAGGTTGAGTTAATAGAGCAGATTCGGTTGACCCTGCTCCATGAAATCGGGCACTACTTTGGGATGTCTGAAGAAGAGCTTGCCCAGTACACGTAGATGGTGATGGGGGTTGGTGATGAACAGTCATAGCTAATAGAAAGCCCAGCTTTTTTACCATTAGATTAATTGGATTGATTAGATTAGCTATTGAAATAGAGGGGAAATTTTGTTATTTTAGAGCATCGGTTGGGAAATGCTTTGGTGAATTTACGTATTTAGTTAATCCATGGACAATTTTTTTTGTCCAAGACAGTTTTCGATTTACAATATTTTTTTGTACCGCAAAAAGCGGCATAAAAAATTTAGTTGAACTTAACAAATGGAGGTATTAGTATGTCTGAAAAAGTTGCAAGAGTATCTGAGGTTATTGCCGGTTCCAGCATTAGTTTTGATGACGCCATCAAAAAAGGTTTAAAGAGGGCAACCTCTACCTTAAGAAACATCGTAGGGCTAAAGATCAAGGAGTTTCGGGTTCACGTGGAAAACGATGAGATTGAGGAGTATAGGGTGAATATGGATATTATCTTTCTGCTGGAAGAGTGATCGGTTGTTTCAAAGGGGGTAGATTCCAATCTGCCCCCTTTTTTTATTTGTCACTGCCACCAAACCAATTAATTAAATTGCTACATTGATTTTCAAGCTGTGGCTACATCCATTCAGAGGGTTCGATTAGCCCACCGAAGATAGAATAATAGATAGTATAGGCAATAATGATGACCACCCCGGTTCCGCAGAGAAAGAGAGTAAGTCTCTTTGTCATTATTTCCCGGATTCCTTTTATGGAAACGAACCCCGAAATCAATATCACCAAAACAAAATAGGTAAGCACCTCCACCGCAGTCTGGCCTTCCAACCCCGATGAACCGACATAGAACCCGAAGAGGAGTGCGGAAAAGAGGATGGTGGCAAGTTCTCCTTTTTTTATCTTTTCGGTACTTGTGGATTTCAGTTCCAGAACAAACAAGGTACCCAAAATGCCAAAGAAGCCGATGTCAAAAAGTATGTGCCCCAGGGTTTCATCGTAAAAGTAGATGAAGTTGGCAAGGGTTTTTGTAACCTCTTCTCCATCTTGGATGTTGTGGATGGCGTTGGCCCCAAAGTGAATCCCGTGGCCTTCAAAGAGGATTGCACCGAAGAGGACAAGGAGGATTAGAAAAGGTGTGGTGGCCTTTTCATTTGGAGATTTTTCAGGCTGTTTTAGTATCTCCTTTGAGATAAGAAAGAACATCAAGGCCATAAATGGAGCCCAGAGGAGGATGTCCATAAAATCGTTGGGGCAAAGGCCGGTGTTTCCAATCACCTTAAAACCGAAGACAAAGACCGGGGCGATAACCAAGATGATTGCCCCCAGGGAGAATATTAAGAGAAGCACTGTTAATCTTTTCATTTTTTTCTCCATCTTAAAATTGGTTTATTTTACACTTTTATTTTAGATGAACTTATTTATTTTGTCAAGGTGAGTGGGGCAAGGGGGGGTACAATATTCCTGTCACTCAAGAAAAAGCATATTAAGATTGCTTCGGCGCTACGCTCCTCTTCAATGACATGAGAGGGGAGTTAGACACATCGTCCACATTTTTTCTATCCTTTTGCCTTCAGGTACTCAAACTTTGGCAGAGCCCCCTTTTTTGGAATTAAACAGTTCCCGTTGGTATGCCATCCATTCATCAAAATTCGCCTTAATCGCCTCGAACTCCTCGTCATTGTCGATGTCCAGCGCTGCCCCCCCGTAGCTGGTCATGGCGGTAACTGCACTGGTCCCAATAATTGCGCCAACGTTCTTTTCAACGTCTGAAAGTGTAATGGTTCTTCTGAGTATGTCAGAAAGCCACCCAAGCTTCTTGTTGGTTAAAAACATACAAGTCTGGAGGATAGCAAGGAGATAAATCGCCTTGTATGCGCCTTTTTCGGCCCTTAAAAGGTTTATGGCAACCTTGATTATGTTTTTCCATTCCTTCTGGTGCCGATACTCATACATCTTGTCAATATACACCTTATTTCTGATTTTTATCATCCTTGAAAGGTGCAGGTTGTTCTGCCGCCACTTAATATCTCTGGCGTGAAAATATGAGTGTTTTATTCCCAGCTTGTTTTTTTTCGGGTAGTAAGGTTTCAGGGAATAATCGGGTGTTATCCCAGCGACGTAATTGTACTTGTCCAATTGGGCATTTTCCAAGAACTCGTCAATTTCATAAGATGTTAAAAGGGGGATGTCACCTGACAGACCCAGTGCTGCCCACTCTTCCAACGGTGTGTTGAGATAGGAATCGGGATTTACATCAACGTTGTGCCCGTTAATGGTATGTAGAAAACCATTCCACGCGTTTTCAATCAGATTGTCCCACTGCTCCAGGACAACTACCTTCCGATCCTTGATTTTGGCAAGGTCTGCCTTGATGGCCTTTTCGATTTTTTCCTTGGGGCCGACAATCCAGATGTCCTTGATGTATTTTGAACCAGCCACCGCAGAAAGGACATAGCTGATTATAGGTCTTCCCTTGATGGTCAAAAGTGTTTTGTTGCTCATCCCCCCTACTTTCCTGCTTGCCTTCTTGTCTCCCGCTAATATTACAGCATTGTAAACGTTAATTGGTCTTCTTCCCCTTTTTTTAATAAAACCATAGTCCTCTGGCAATATACCAATCAACTCCTTGATAGTCAAGAATTTTATCTTTTTCTTTACCTTTTTGTTGACAAGCTCTCCTTTTGTGATAAGTTCATAATCGGCTTTAAAAACGTGTGTTTTTTCCAAATGTAGTTTATTTCAAAAAAAGTGGAGGTTATGTAAATGACTGGTATTAAAGTCGGGCTTGTTGGGGCAGGGCTTTTAGGCCTGACTCATTCCTTTTGTCTCAAAGCCATTTCCGATGCAGGTTTGATGGATGTAAAAGTAACAAAAGTTTACGACCCAAACGTGGCGGCGGCAGATTCCCTTGTGGAAAACTTGGGCGTGGAAAAGAGGGTCGCATCTGCAGATGAGATATTTGACGATGACAATATCGATACTGTGTATATCACAACACCGACTCTTTACCATAAGGAGCTTGTCTGCAAGGCGGCGGCGGCCGGAAAAAACGTCTTTTGCGAAAAGCCCCTTTACATAAATTATGAAGGTGCAAAGGAGATGGCCGCAGAAATAGAGAAGGCGAAAATCGTCAGTGGCGTGGGGCTGGTGTTGAGATTTTCCCCCACCTTAAACTTCATTTTGGAAAAGATAAACACCCCAGACATTGGCCGCCCAATCTTCTTTTCAATCCGGGATGACCAGTGCCTGCCCATTAAGGGACTGCACCACACTACGTGGAGAGTAAACGAGGAGGAATCTGGCGGGGGGACATTGATTGAGCACAGCATCCACGACATTGATCTTTTCAGCTGGCTGTTCGGTAACATCAAACTTAAGGACGTCGACATAAAATATCATCCTGAATATCAAGGGATTGATAACTACGTCAGGATTGTTGCGGAGCTTAAACCGCGTGATGGCATTGCGATGGAGGGGATTCTCACGTCCATCTGGCACGATATGATAGGGAGACCCTCCAATCGCCGTCTGGAGATTGTCTTTGACAAACTCTTTATCGCCACCGACCACGACTTTCTTGGCCCCATCGAGATAACTGAAGGCGATGGCGAAGTCAAGATAGTCGAGAAAGACGAAATTCTCTCCACCTCGCTAACAACCTTGGGGATTGTTGACTCAAAGATCAGGGACTTCTTCATGGGCCTTGACTACGAAACCTTTGGTGTTTACACCTTGGAGGATTATTTCTTTCTCAAGGCGATTGTCGAAAAAGGGGTTTACTCCCCAGGTTTTGATATTGCGGTATCGGCCCACAAGCTTGTTCACGATATTTACTCCATGGGCAACAAATGAGTCGTGATAGTTGGAAGTTGAAACATTAAATGTCATTCCCTTGGAAAGCGGGAATCCAGTAAAAATATTAGGAGAAAAATATGCATCACAACAATTCTCAAAAATACTTAAAGGTCAGCGCCCTTCTTATTATTGCCTTAACTATTGCTTTTACTGTTACTTTTTCTTTGACTGTGCTCAATGCCCAAACAAAAACAACCCATGAACTTCTCGTCAAAACACGTATGATACCGATGAGCTACGGACTAAAACATATTCTCCTTATGAATCCTGGGGACATGGGAAAATTTGGTCTTAAAGGGGGAGAAGAAGTCCGGGTGTGCATAAAATACGATGATGGTGATAGCTCAAGAGATTGTGTTATCGTCAGGGTGGAGTACGGCGCCGGGGTGGTGTCGGGAACTGTGATGATGGACGTTGGTGAACTTAACGCCCTTCGCCTCTTACCGGGGGATACATTTCTCATGGAGCTGACATTTCCACAAAAATAGTTTTTGTTCTTTCTCTTTCTATTCTATTTCAATACAATATCAATGACAATTCCCATCAAATTTATTTTGCGAACAGTGGTATGAAAAACCAACAATCCATAACTTCCGACCCAAAGGGCTTTCCAGAGCTTATCATCACCAAGCTCGGTGATTACAAACCGAACTTTCTGGGACGCCACAAGGAGATTCAGGAGCATGAAAAAAATGGTGAGCGATATTT
>JAUWME010000511.1 GCA_030613285.1 Candidatus Zymogenus sp.
TTTTGAAGTGGTGTTCAATCACAGTGCATTTTGTCTCGCTCTCCTTGCACAGTTTTAGAGCCTTCTTTAACAATTTAAGAGCCTTTTTCTTCTCACCCATTTTGTAGAGAACCCACCCCTTGGTGTCTATCATTGCATAACTCTTTGGATCACTCTTTAAGGCCCCATTGATAAGCTTTAGAGCCTCATCGAGATTTGTTCCCTTCTGGGCATAGCAGTAAGCCAGAAAATTGTCCACATTACTTTTTGGAATCTGATTATCAGGAAGAGGCGCTCTTTTGTACTCTTTAATAAAAGCGATGAACTCATCGGTGATTTCCAGCATCTGCTTTTCAAGCCCAATGTTGTCGTAAATATCAAGGATGTTGCCATAAGACCTGAAGAGAAGCATCTTCGCCTTGTCGGGCTCAATGGTCTGAGCGTCTTTCCCCTTCTTTAATGCCTCGGAGCAGTGAAGCAATGCCCCGTTGAAGTTGGAGACTTCGTAGTAACAGCGCCCGATGCTTATGTGAATAAAGCCGATGAGTATCACTTCTGTCGGGTTGTTAGCAACTACAATCTTAAGACCCTTCTCGTAATATTCTGCGGCACCCTTGTAGTCCTTCTTTTCAAAGAGCGTGTCGCCCCATAAAAGATATTCTTTTGGGTTTTCAAATGCAAAAGTGGCTACCGGCCAAAAGAAAATGGTGGTGGCAACAAAAAGGGGAATGATAATGGCACTAATCCTCCTGATGCTATTAATACTGGCGCTATTAGTAACGGTGTTATCAAAAAAACTTTTGATGTTTATTCTTTCTATTTTCACTTTTTCCTCTGTATTAAAAACTAATTAACCGGTGTCCTGTCAAAATTTATAATTGCCTTGTCAATATCTATCTCCGTGACGCCCCGGGGTGGTGTCATGGAAAAGCGGGATTCTTCAATCGGGGTGTTCAGCTTGATCTCGTCGTAATTAATCTCAATGTTTACAAAGACGGAATTCTTTGGCACTCGATATTTTAGCTTCATGGGGAATATGTGTTTGCCCACCTTTCTGAATTTGGAAAATCTACCATCAATTATAAGGTTGTTTCCCCTGTCGTAGAGTTTCATTTCGGTGGTGTAAAACGTCCTTGCGTCCACAGTCAAAAATGCCATTCCCCGGCTCCTGTCTTCAGGGCTGAGTGTAAGGTGATATTGCTCATTTTGGAGGTCAAACGACATCTTTAATGGGAAATATTTTGACAGATCAATCTTCCCCTGGATTATCTCCACGATGTCTGTGGACTTAAATGGAAGCGGTATTATCATGGAGAGGTTCTTTTTGGAGGCAAGCCCAAAATAGAAACGGTTCTCCATGGGTGAATAGATGTAGATCCTTTTGTTGTTTGTTGCAAGAAAGAGGATGGTCTGTCCCAGTGGGCCCAAACTTTCCAGCCTCAAAAAACCGGGTCTTTTGGCAAGGATGATTTCTGTAACTTTAAAATCCTCACCTGCCGATGAGACGGAGATTGTTGCAACCCCCCGGAGGGATTCCACAACAAAATTTGTCTCTTTGGTTTTTTTGAAGAGCTCGCCCGTGTTCTTTACAGGCACCAGTGGAATGCCTTTTCGGACTTTATTTGGTTTTGGTGCCAAACAAGAAAATTGAAAAATTAGGGTCGTAATTGCAATTGCAATTGCTATTCCCCAAGGGACAGCCTTCACTGTTTTTCTCAAAGCAATTGCCCAGACTCCTGCTCTAAATGAGGTCATCAATGCGTTTACCCTTTTTTAAATACTCGATTTTCTTTTTTAGTGTTTCTATCTGATGATCCAGATAGCTGTTCAAATCCATCTCAATAATTTTCTGATAAATGGGAAGTACCTCGTCTGTCATTCCCAAACGATATTTAATGTCCCCGAAGTGCTCGTAAATCATCGGATCGTCTGGAGAAAGCTCAAGAGCGCGCATTATCTCTTTCAGGGCGTCTTCATATCTCCCTTTTTTGTAGTAGACCCA
>JAUWME010000357.1 GCA_030613285.1 Candidatus Zymogenus sp.
TGTAAGCTTCAAATCCTCCCCTTTCTTGTACACTTTCGCAGGATGATATTCTATGGCCTGGGCCTCGTTCGGCTCCCTGTCGCTGTTTTTTGCAAAAATAACCGAGCCGGCCACTGTGGCGTCGGGCGTGGCTACAAATGTATCACACATAACTTCCTCCAAAGAAATAGTAAATCTACAAAAAAGAGCCTTTCATCTCATTAAATAAATAACTACATAATTTATATCATTTTAGCCGTGTAAAATGCAATCGATTTTTTTTGAGACTGAATGATTTCCTTATAAATAACCATGATGTTTATTGTTGAGATAATGTACCATCTCTGTATAATTGAAGTAGAAAAAATTGGAGATCAAAATGCAAAAAATATTAAACCCCCTCTCTTTAATACTTTTTCTACTATTAACATTTTTCAGGCGCTCTGTCATTGTCCCGTACCTTGCGAAAGATCCCGATATTATCACAATGGTAAAAGACACCCCCACCCGTTTTAAGATAACGGTGGATTCTGTAAAAAATCTTGAGGCGGCGGCCAAAGAGGTTGTGGGCACTGTAAAAAATGATATACTTAGGAACTACGAGGGAAAGTAGAGCGTTACTGGTAGTAAACGATAGGAAGATAAGATGAAATATTTTAGATTAACCGTGATTATGTTTGTTGTGGGTGCCTTTTTTCTTCTTCCCGTTCTTGGATGCGACCAGAGTGATGATTCAATTGAATGGTTAGACAATGGAGACAAGGAATTTGATGAAAAAAACTACGAAAAGGCGATTGAGCACTACGCAAAGGCCATAAGTATCGACCCGGATGATGCCTATGCTTACTATAGAAGGGGGGGCGCATACTATCATTTAAAGAGATACAACAAGGCGATAAAAGATTTAACCAAGGTTATAAGTATCGACCCGAATAAGTCCAGTGCCTACAACGACAGGGGTTGGGTTTATTACGAAATGAAGAAGTACGACAAGGCACTGGAGGACTACGAATAAGCTATAAGTTTGGGCAATCATTATACCTTTGGAGGAAGAGCTATTCTCTATATGAAATTGGGAAAAGAAGAAGATGCAATTTCAGATTTAAGAAAGATAATATCTACATTAGATAATAAGTACAACCACTTTTACAAAGGGTGTTTAAAATACCTATTGGGTAAAAACGAAGAAGCTACTAAAGACTTCACGAGGTCTTTAGAACTCGATGAGGATAATGTTGCTTTCTATAATGATTTGTCTTACTATTACAGAGGGCTTTCTTTTATGAAAATGGGTAAAGAAGAGAAAGCCAACGCTGACTTCAAGAAGGCCTGCGACGGCGGTGTGGAGGATGCCTGCGAGGAGCTGAAGAAGTAGCAAAAATAAATGTCATTGCGAGGAGTTTTGCGACGAAGCAATCGGGTTGTACCATCAAATAAACACGCAACAAAACACGGCAAGGCTCACCCGATTGCTACGCTAAAATTAATGTCATTGCGAGGAGAGAACTTTTCGCAAAAAAGTGAACGACGCGGCAATCTCAATATACTTTCATACTTCTGTGGTAAAAGAGATTGCCGCGCTCACTTGCGTTCGCTCGCAATGACAAGGTGGAAGCAAGACGACTATGCAATCGCAATATGCTTTTTCCATTAATGTCATTGCGAGGAGGATATTGATTAAAAAGCCGTCCCGTGGACAGGTGAATGACGTGGCAACCTCCCCCCCTGTCATTCAAGAGGGAAAATATGTCCCCAAATAAAAACCCACTCTACGAAACAAAATAGTACGTTGAGATTGCGATCAAAAACTGCCCAAGATAGTAAGGAATTAGCGAGAGGCGATCATACTTCAGTGGAACCTTAAACCGGTTTATGGCAAGTACAACGTCCGAAATCAAAAACAAAATACTACCTAATGTTATGAGCCATGCTGTCGTTTTTGGCACAATGCCCGAAAATAGAGTAGCAGTAGCAAATGTTACCATCGCCGAGATTATCAAAACGTAAAGGGCAACCGGAACCTTCATCTTACCAAGGCCGGAATACAAGTAGGTATAAAACAGAGCAACAAAGATCAACAAAATCAAGCCAATCCAAATGATCTCACCGGGCGCACCGCCGTACATCAAAAACGTAACAGCATAAATCACGTGGCCCAGGAGGAAAAGAATAAGGCCGATCAGAAAAGCCTTTTTCGAATCCATAAACATCAACGCAACGTCACCGCCTAAGCAGAAGATTAATCCAACAACAATAAGGATTGTATATTGGCGGGTTGTTTCAGGAATTGTCAATGACAAAAGCGCCGCAGCAATAACCAAAAGCGTTGCAATCGGCTTGGTAATATAAACCCCCTTTCTATTCCCTTTAAAATTAAATAGAATCAGGGCAAAAACGAAAACCGCAAGAATTGGAATCAGATAGACAAAAAGTGGCATGACAAATTACTCCTTTATTTTTTTATTGTTTTAGTATATACTACAGCTTCTAATTAAATACAAGAGGTTTTTTTCATCATCCATAAAGGAATAGACCATGAAGCGAAAATTGTTTGCTGTTTTGGTATTGTTGGTTCTTTTTGCCATTGTATCCTCGGCCACAGCCCAGGATTTTATTAATTTTAGAAGTCCAAAATACGGTTTTTCCATTAATCTTCCCCAAGGTTTTGAGATGGACGGAATGGAGGGTAAGTTTACATCTTGGAGCCTTGCCCCCGGAGAGGAGGTCGAAATCTATGGGACTGTTATCCCGATGATAACCATGACAACAATGGAAATACCGAGAAGATACTCTTTGAAAACCTACTACATTAGAAAGCTAAACAGGATTGAAAAATTTATGGGTGAACCTGATTCTACTTTTAAAGACCTAAAAACCCTCGATTTTCCAGGGGGATACGGGCTTATGGTAAAAGATATAATCAAGAATGACCCTCAAGTAATCAACCACTGGTTTATCCATTTCTACGGGAACGGGAGGGATTACTTTATAGATATTTCAGGTTCATATACATATCTTAAGAAAAATAAAAGTGCCTTCAACCATGTAATTGAAAGTTTTACGATATTCAAGTAGTTGAAAATTTTGATTAGAAACACTTTTCAATTTAAGTTCTAAAACTATAGTATTCAATATAATAGTGACAAATAAAGCTGACACAACTTTTTAGACAGGGGGCTTTGATGAAGACTACGATTATTATGAAAAAGAAGAAGATTGCGCTTGTAGCCCACGACGCCCGGAAGAAGGACCTTTTGGAGTGGGCAAAATTCAACAGGCTGACACTTCTGAAACATGAGCTCTTCGGCACGGGACCCACAGGCAGAATGGTGGAAGACGAGGTGGGGTTAAAGGTCAATGCACTCAACAGCGGCCCCTTGGGCGGCGACCAGAAGATTGGCGCAAAGATTGTCGAATGCGATATCGACTGCATGATCTTCTTCTGGGGGGGGCGTGGCGGGCGCCGGGGCGCCGCGGAGGGGGGGGGGGGG
>JAUWME010000520.1 GCA_030613285.1 Candidatus Zymogenus sp.
CGTAAGCGACGTAGAGATAGACCGACTCTACGGCCCCTGGGATCTCCCAGATTTCGACCATGCCAAAGACCTCGGCTTTCCCGGCGAGTACCCATACACGAGAGGTGTGTACCCGACCATGTACCGGGGACGGCTCTGGACAATGCGCCAGTTTGCGGGTTTTTCCACAGCAACCGAGACAAACAAGCGGTACAAATATCTCCTCTCCCAAGGGACAACGGGGCTTTCTGTCGCCTTTCATATGCCCACCATCATGGGAATTTGCTCCACCGATGTCCGTTCGACGGGAGAGGTGGGAAAGTGCGGTGTGGCAATAGACACCTTGGCGGATATGGAAGACCTCTTTGACGACATCCCCTTGGACAAGGTTACAACCTCAATGACCACAAACGCTCCCGCCGCCATGCTCCTCTGTATGTATATCGCCGTTGCCGAAAAGCAGGGGGTTCCCCCGGACAAAATCGGGGGTACCATCCAAAACGATATTCTAAAAGAGTACATCGCCCAAAAATCGTGGATATTCCCTCCCCGTCAATCGATGCGAATCATCACAGACCTTTTGGCATTTGCCAAAGACAACATCCCCCGCTGGAACACAATCTCCATATCGGGCTACCACATCCGGGAAGCCGGCTCCACTGCCGTCCAAGAACTGGCCTTTACGCTGGCAGACGGCATAGGGTATGTTCAAGCTGCCATTGAGGCCGGCCTTGACGTCGACGAGTTTGCGCCCAGGCTCTCCTACTTTTTCAACTCCCACAACGATTTTTTTGAAGAAGTGGCAAAGTTTCGTGCGGCACGAAGAATGTGGGCAAAGATCATGAAGGAACGGTTTGACCCCAAAGACCCAAGAGCGCTGATGTTGAGATTTCACACCCAGACCGCCGGCTGCTCCCTTGCCGCCCAGCAGCCCATGAACAACGTTATCAGAACCACAATTCAGGCACTGGCGGCGGTAATGGGCGGGACGCAGTCGCTCCACACAAACTCCTTGGACGAAACCCTGGCGCTCCCCACAGAAGATGCCGTAACTATTGCTTTGAGGACACAACAGATCATCGCAGACGAAAGCGGTGTTACAAACACCATCGACCCCTTGGGAGGGTCATACTTTGTTGAGGCGCTTACCAACAAAATGGAAGAGGAGGCGTTTGACTACATCAACAAGATTGACGAGATGGGGGGAATCATTGCGGCAATAGAAAACGGTTTTCCCCAACGGGAGATAGCCGACGCTGCATATCATTACCAGCGGCAGCTGGAGACGGGAGAGAAGATCATGGTGGGGGTCAATAAGTACGAGATGGATGAAGAGCAGGAGATTGACACCCTTGTTATTGATGAGGCGGTGGAAAAGGAACAGAAAGAGCGTTTGAAGGAAGTAATAAAAAATAGGGACGAAAAGAGGGTGAAAGCGGCTCTCTCAAGTTTACGAAATGCCGCCGAAGGCACAGAAAACGTCATGCCCCACATACTTGAGAGTGTAAAGGCCTACGCCACCCTTCAGGAGATGACCGACACCTTAAAGGCCGTCTTTGGGGAATACACCGATCCGGGATATTTATAGAACGACTTTTTTATAACATTGAACTGTTTTTATAGGTTGCCAAATTGAAAGATGAAAGAAAGCTGAGAATATTGATTGGAAAGCCGGGGCTGGACGGTCACGACCGAGGTGTCAAGATCATCGCGAGAGCCCTTCGCGATGCGGGGATGGAGGTAATCTACACAGGATTGCACCAAACCCCGGAAATGATTGTTACAGCCGCAGTCCAAGAGGACGTGGATGGCGTGGGGCTTTCCATCTTGTCAGGCGCCCACCTCCATCTCTTCTCTGAGGTTATCAAGCTTTTAACCGAAGAGGGTGCAG
>JAUWME010000545.1 GCA_030613285.1 Candidatus Zymogenus sp.
GGGGGATGCTCACGGGTTGGGTAGTCGTATTTTTTCAGCTTGGGGTGTCGACAAGCGGTAAGTCACGGGACTTTGGTTCCCGCATTCGGAGGTTCGAATCCTCCCACCCCAGCCAATTTACTTCATTGGATGAAAAAGTAAGTAACACGGCCAACAAACAGAATGGTAATAGTTAATAGCAATATAAACTCTAATCGTCTTTAAAAAGAACATTGGAAAAAATTAAAGTCTTTTCAGGAAATTCCAACCCAGAGATGGCCCATGAAATATGTGAATTTATGGGAATAACTCTGGGAGAGGCGGAAGTGGGTTCCTTCTCCGACGGCGAAAGCTCAGTAGAAATACACGAAAGCGTCAGGGGAAAGCAGGTTTTCGTGATACAATCAACCTGCCCCCCCGTAAACGACAACCTCATGGAGCTTCTTGTAATGATTGATGCCCTAAAGAGAGCATCAGCAGAAGAGATAACCGCAGTCATCCCATACTATGGGTATGCCCGTCAAGACAAAAAAGTATTTCCAAGAGCGCCAATTACGGCAAAACTTGTGGCGGATCTTATGACAGTGGCGGGAACACAGAGGGTTATCTCAATGGAACTTCACGCAGGACAAATACAGGGGTTTTTCGATATTCCTGTAGATCACCTCTACTCGTCGCCAATTATGCTCGAATATTTGAGGGAAAAATATTCAGATGACATGATAATCGTATCACCAGATGCCGGTGGTGTGGAAAGAGCAAGGGCATATGCCCAAAGACTCGGTGTGGGGCTTGCCATCATCGATAAACGAAGAAAGGGCCCCAACGTTGCAGAGGTGATGCACATCATCGGAGATGTAAAAGGCCAAAACGCTATAATATTGGACGATATGGTCGATACCGCAGGAACACTGGTCAAAGCCGCAGAAGCGTTAGATGAAAACGGCGCAAAAAATATCTATGGGGTACTGACGCACCCAGTTTTTTCAGGGCCCGCAATTGAAAGAATCAACGGATCGCCCATTGAGGAGATTCTGGTTACAAACACAATCCCATTGGGAAATGAAGCCAAAAAATCAAAAAAAATAAAGGTACTTTCGGTTTCAAAACTCTTTGGAGAAGCTATAATTAGAGTTTACAGACGAGAGTCTGTAAGTGAGCTTTTTTACACAAAGCAAAAGAAGTGATTTAAGTAGAGACTTGCCCTCTCTTTTTGACACTGTTAAAGTGGGATTAGTAGTCCCCTATTTTTATAGGATTTAGGTGAAACGAGATGGAAATTGAAAAACTAAAAACTGCAACAAGAGAAATGACCGGAAAAGGAGCCGCTCGGAGATTACGGGTAGAAGGTATGGTTCCAGGAGTGATTTATGGGTTTGAAGTGGAACCTACGTTAATCAAGGTCAACGCCAATGAACTGAGAAAAATCTTAAAAGAAGTCGAGGCCAAAAACCCATTCTTCAATATAATTGGAGGAGACGATCAACTTAAAAAGATTGAAGGCAGCCTCGTCATTCTGAAAGAACTGCAAATTCACCCCATAACATACGAATTTCTCCACCTCGATCTCCACAAGATCGACA
>JAUWME010000307.1 GCA_030613285.1 Candidatus Zymogenus sp.
ATATTCAAGTAACTCCCGTTCTTCAAAGGGACACGCCTCAATGCATTTCATGCAGACATTGCATTTTTGTTTGTCGTGGATAGACACCGACAATGACGGGTGGAAATTGTACGGCTCATCTTTGAAGACCCTGTATGCCACGATGGGGACACAAGACTCTTTGCAGCAGTTACAGATAACGAAGTAGTTCTCGCTATTATTAAAATACATATGGCGGTCGATACATTGGATCATTCCCGCCTCCCTCGACTCCTTAACGATCTCCTTTGCCTCGTCCCGTGTGATCAGCCTGTAGTCGTCCGGAAAAAGGTCTTCCTGCCAAATTCTTACCCCCTCCTTAATGACGATGTCGGTCATGATTTCGTGGTCGCAGTTTTTGTTTCCGGCCCTGCACCTGCAAGGCCCCACGGCCATGCGGTGTTCCTCCGGCAGCTCATCGATGAATTTATAAGTCTCCCTTAGTGTGGCCGCCATGCAAACAACTCCCCTTGTCCCAAGAAAGTGGGCAAAGAGGTAGTAAAACGGTTTCCTGAACCATGCCTGTTTCATTATGGAAAGGCCGCTCACCCAGAAGAGCAACTGAAGTAACTCCATCTCTTTAAATGCATAACATTTAAGGAGAAACTGCCTTGCTTTGCTCTCCTCGCTGTAGATGTGCCCCATGACGGCGAGGGAAAGCACCAGCAGGATACCCTTCATTTTTTATCTCCCTCCACCGCAGTACTTTTTATTGCAATTTGCTGATTAAGTCAAGAAAAATATTCTCATTCCCCTCTTTTTTTCAATCTCTGGGTGTGCCTACAAAGAGTCGATGACCTTTCTCATCTCCATTGTGGTTTCGGGTGTCGTTCCACAGCAACCCCCCACGATTTTGGCCCCGGCAGATATTAAGTCGGGAAGTTTTTTGGCAAAATCCTTCGGGCCGTCAACGTATTTTGGCTTTCCATCCTCAAGTTCCGGACTGCCGGCGTTTGGCTCTGCCATTACGGGTACCGATGACGCATCGGAAATTTCTTTGACAAGTTCCACCATGTCGCCGATTCTCAGTGTGCAGTTGGCGCCCACGACCCTTGCTCCAAGGTCGATCAAAGATTTTGCGGCATCCTCGGGACGGTTTCCCATCATGGTGAAATAGCCCCGCTTCTTTTTATCGAAGGTGATGCTGACAAAAACCGGCAGGTTGGTGGAAACCGCCGCCTTGAGGGCAATCTCAGCTTCATTCAAATCCATCATCGTCTCGATGACAATGAGATCTGCCCCACCCTCCATCAGTGCCACGCTCTGGAGCTTGAAGTTCTCAAAAAGCTCATCCTTGTCGCCGTCTCCGTAAGGTTTCAGGAGCTTTCCTGAGGGGCCCATGCCCCCGGCTACAAATCCGCCATCTGGACAGACCGACTTTGCAAGCTCCACTCCCACTTTGTTTATCTCCTCGGCTTTTTTGGAAAGGCCGAAGTGGGAGAGCTTTATGGGAGTTGCTCCGAAGGTGTTTGTAATGACGATATCAGCGCCTGCGTCGAAATAGGATTTGTGAATTGCCGAAACATCATCGGGCCTGTTTAATACCCAGGTCTCTGACGTCTCACCGGCCTTTATCCCCTTTAACATTAGTTGGGTGCCCATGGCACCGTCTAAGAGAAGGATGCCGTCTCCCTTTAATCTTGATTCTATGTCAGCCATTTTTTTGTCCTGTAATCTCAAACTAAAAGCAAACTAAAAGCAAAGTAATAGCAAATTAATAAAATATTATAAGTAATATATTCCGGGTCTGGAAATATCCTCTATGCTGTTTCCTATAGCGCTCATGATCCCCCTCGAAATGGTGCGTTCAAACAGTGAGGAGAGCAGGGGACGCCTCGGCTTTAGTGTCACGACTCTTTCGGGAAGAACGTTTGTCATCTTCGAAATCTGTTCTTTGGCCTCGCGAAGATCGCACAGCTCATCCACAAGCCCAAGTTCTATCCCTTGATTTGCAGTGAATATCTCTCCTGTGGCAACCTTCTCGGCGCCCTTTTGATCAAGGTCCCTCTCTGATTTGACGACATCTACAAACCCTTCGTATACCTCGCGATTTATTACGGCCATCCGTTTTTTACTGCCGGTGGAACTCCCTGTGAAAAAAAGGCCGTCGTCTTTAAATTTCCCCTCTTTTCCAATCTCAACCTTTAGTCCAATCTTCTTCATAGCTCCTGATATGTCGGGCTTGATGTAGATAACGCCGATGCTGCCTATCATGGCCGACGGCGGCGCCATAATCTTTTCGGCGGCTGAGGCAGCATAGTATCCCCCGGATGCGGCGAGAGTTGTCCATGCATAGAGGGGCTTTTTTTCTGCAAGCCTTTTTAGTGCCATGTAGAGGACTTCTGTTGCTGTTACCGATCCCCCTTGGCTTGAGAGATTTAAAAGGACACCCTTGACCTTCTTTGATTTTTCTGCCTGTTCGATTATCTCAAGGTAGGGTTCGACCATTTTCATTGAGATGACGCCGCTGATGGGAATCAGTCCGATTATCCCCCTCCGTCTTAGACGTTTAAAAAACCACAAATTCAATTAACTCCATCGATAATGTTCAGTGAGATTGCTGGAAAGTATTTAGCGTTTAGACATTTAGAATGTTCAAATCTATATTAAATTTATCAGAAATAGAGAAATATGTCAAGGCAAGATTTTCTAAAATGCCTTTAAAAATCACAAATTTTCTATAAACAGAAGACTTTTTTTGAAATGTCAAGTTTAAATATCAAGTTTAAAAAGGTAAGTTTGAGAAAAGCCTTGATTTTATCATCGATTTAGGTTACATATTGCATCTACCAAAAATGAAAATTTACGAGGAAATCAAAAATGATCTTAAAGCAATTGGAAGTTACACCGTTTGCAGTTTTCTGCTATATCATCGGCACAGAAGAGACAAAGGAGGCAGTACTAATCGACCCTGCGGGGGAGGTCGACAGAATCTTAAATGAGGTAAAGGCCCTGGGCCTCACAGTGAAATACATCATCAACACCCACACCCACCCCGACCACATCGGTGGAAATGCCGATGTTGTCGAAAAGACCGGTGCCGAGATTATTATGCACGAGGAGGCCGCAAAGTTGTTGGGACTTGTCAATGAAAAATTTATGGATATGCACGGGGTAAAGCAGTCACCTGATGTGTCGAAGACTGTGGTGGATGGTGATGTTATTGAACTGGGTGATGTGAAGCTGACGATACTTTTTACCCCCGGCCATTCTCCCGGCGGGATATGCATTTACGATGGTGTTACGAACCTATTCACAGGCGATACGCTTTTTGTGGCAGGTGTCGGCAGGACAGACCTCCCCGGCGGCTCGATGCAGACGATGATGGATTCCATTAAGAATAAGATATTGACGCTGCCTGACGACACGATAGTCTGGCCGGGGCATAACTATGGCCCGACGCCAAGCTCCACCGTGGCCAGAGAGCGGGACGGTAACCCGTTTTTGAATTTTTAACTATGAGTGAAATGCTACGCACGACCTCGTCAGGTTTTTGAATGACGAGAGGCAGGAAGTATCCGATTGCCACGCCTGATTTCGTTAGGCTCGCAATGACGATGTATAAATACTGTCATTCCCGCGAAAGCGGGAATCCAGTAGATATCATTCTGGATTCCTTTGTCAAGCAGGCAATGACAGAATAGAAGGATTCCTTCGTCAGGCTCTTGAATGACAGTTAATAATAAACCCCCGACTTTCCAGCCGGGGGTTTTGTGATTGTGCAGATTCTTAGAAGTCTATTTAGAAGGTGTAAGTCAAAGTATTTGTGATAGACCAGATTTCACCCCAGTCGCCTCTGGTGCCGTCAGCCTTTTCGTAATCCCAGGAGTCGCCAGTGAACAGCACCCCTGCGTCAAACGAATAGGTCAGACCTTCCATAATTTCATAGGAAGCGCCAAAGTTGATTTCCCAGCCCAGGTCATCGTCGGCATCCCAAGATTGATATATATAGTTGCCGTAGGAGGATGCCGGATGGGGATATGCCGAACCCTTTGAAG
>JAUWME010000088.1 GCA_030613285.1 Candidatus Zymogenus sp.
TATTCCCTGTCAAATTTGATGTTGATGTGTTGAAACAGTTTGCTGATTTTCAAGTGACAGCCATTATTAGAAAAATTAGAGAAGGGGTGGGTTACCTGCTTCTGTCAAGCTCGATGTTGATGTCGTGAAACAGGCTGTTGATTTCCATTTTGTATTTATTTTTTTTCCCGGGCAAGAATTGCGGCGGGATCTTCTTTTTTATCTCAAGCCATGTTCCGCTCCCCTCGGTCTTATAAATTAGTTGCAGCCGAATCTTTGTCTTCGCAAACCGGGAACTCCTTTTGACTTTTATAATGTTTTCCGACTTGTTGATCTCAGTTGTTGTCCACTTATGTTCCTTCAAGACTGCAATAGACGCATCCATAACTTTCTCACTCGAATATTCGTAATACATCTTTCGACCCTCATCTCTTTCAATACTCAACGGAGAGGTGTGGGCGCAAGAGAGCAAGAATAATATGGAAAAAACGACAGCGCAAATAAGTCTAATAGGTCTAATATATTTCCTCATGGATTATCCTCACTTATTATGGTGAAAGACCGAACCATCCAAACTCGTGGCTATATCAAGTTTGCAAGCTTGCAATTCTCCAAGTCTCAAGTTGATGCCACCCGCCGAAGTCTAAAAGTTATAGTCGAACACAATGAACACTACATAGACCACAAATAGTGTCAGTATCAAGGGGCCGCACTGTTTGTCATTGCAAAAAGTATTCAGATATTTTTCGCTCCGCCCAAAAAACTTCTCCCTTTTGTTCAGGTACGCAATAATCGGATGAACCCTCAAAAATTTAGGCACTCGAAATTCGTAAAGAGCTCTTTTTTACTAAGGGTCGGGGTAATCTATTTTTCTTCTTCTACTTCTTCCTTATCATCCTCAACTTTTTCATCTTCGTCATTTTCGTCTTCCACAATATCACCTTCCTCTTTTACTTTTTCCTTCTTAATGTCCTTTATAAGGGATAGGTTTTCTTCGTATATTGTGTATTCTGAAATTTCTTTGAGATCTCTAATATAGTTGTCCAAGAGCATTTTCTTTTTCTGCGCCTGATATTTCTCAAGCAGACGGTCTTTGTCCACGAGTTTAATAATATGGAACCCGTAGCGGGTCTTGACAATATCGCTGATGTCCCCCGGCATTTTTAGGGCGAAAGCGGCGGTGTCAAATTCTGGAACCATGTCGCCTTTGCCGAAGTAACCCAGGTCCCCACCCCTTGGAGCTGATGGCCCGATGGAATGATCCTCAGCCATTTCCTTAAAATCCTCCCCATCTTTGAGCATTTTCAGGATGTTCTTTGCCTCGTCTTCTGTTTCAACAAGTATGTGTCTTGCCCAAATGGTACTGGCGTTATCGAAGGAGTCTTGGTTTCTCAAGTACAATTCCTCAATTTCGTTGTTTGTGAGGGGTATTTGATCTTCAAACTTCCTTTCGAGATATTCTTCGATGACGATTTTGCGCTGAGCGTCTTCAATTCTATTAAGTATCTTCTTGTCTTTGGTTATTCCCTCTTTTTCCGCCTCGGTGTAGAGGATTTTTCTCAGAACCAGGGTTTCAATAAATCTCTTTTGACCCTCTTCTGTAACCATGTAAGCTGCCGCATCTGGAGGGAGGAAGCTAATTTTATCCTTAAATTCCTTGTCAGTAATCTTCCAGCCGTCACCTTCGGCGACTTTTTTATCACATCCAAAAAAGGTGAAAGTAAGGGCTACAACAACTAACAGGAAAATTCTTTTCATCACAAGATTCTGCAACATATTGTTTACTCCAATTTTTTAAAGAGTTTATACGGTCAAGGCCGATATGTCAAGGAGAATATTTTTTTATCGCTTATATCAATTTTGTACGATTCGAACGGGAAAGTAAAAAATATCCTGAATCTTCAAATATATGAAAAAAGGAGATTAATTTTTAGGGGGTTGACATTTTAACGCACATATAGTAATCTTTCTTTTTCACATCTTTCAACGGGAGTCCACGCATTCTGTACAAAGCCTACTAAATAATAGATGAAAGATTGTGTAAAGATGTACAGTCTACAAAATTTAACTAATAGAGGTTAAAGGAGTTATTATGGGAAATGTAGCATTAGGCAAAAAAGTCGAAGAAGAATGGAAAAATGCAAGTGAAGTAACAAATGGTATAATTAATGGTTACACGGCGGGGACAGGATTTGTTCATACAAACTGGCCAGATTATTTAACAATTGATTTAGAAAGTATTTGTAAATTGTATGTAATAAGGTTTCTATTGTGGGATAGACTTGGGAATTCGAATAAACGGGATAAAAGGAAATATAAGTACAGGCTTCTAACATCTGAGGATCATAATGAATGGCAAGTACATTTTGATACCGGGAAAGATGGGTTCAATGGATGGCAAGAATTTGAATTCAATCCACCAGTTTCAGCAAGATATGTAAGAATTCATGCAATGTGGAACTCTGCAAACGTAGAATATCATATTGTTGAAGTGGAAGCGCATGATAGTCCAGCCACTTCTTTGATCGCTGAATGTGTGTTAAAAAGGGTTATTAATAACTCAATTGATAAAAATGAGATTGAAGTAGGAGAACCTTTCCCTTTGACGAGCAAGGTATTTTCTGACTTAAATAAAATTGAGGAATTAGTAAATGATAACGATTATATAAAACCAGAAAAATTTTTACGAATTATTAATGATTTACGTGTCAAATTTAGAGACATGACTTTAATTGAACAAAGTATGGATTCTATACGAAGAGAAATCATAAGGCCAGTAACAGAAGAAATGGAGGAGGCAAGTAAACTTGGTAAGTATTCAAAATACGGTTTTATTGTCGGACTTATTGGTTTTATTGTCGGACTTGTTGGTGGAATAATGACAATTATTACTTTAATTGTTGATTTGAATTCTTAAAAGTTATTTCAATTGGTAAATCATAGATTTTCTACAAAAAAAAAGATTTTTTAAGAATTATTGAAAAGTGAATTCAACTAACAAGTGCAATTATTTCAGGGAAAATCGAGGTCGGGTTTTGGGATTACAGAATCGCCTACCTCCGTCGTTGAAAAGAAACAAATAAGCCGGAGCCTCTCTTTTGTCAAGTTTCGGGTTAGGTGGGCAACATCCTTCGGTATCAGGACAGTGTCCCCAGGGCGAAGGGGGACGACTTCTTCATTGATTAGAATATCTCCCTCTCCCGATGCTACAAAGATTATCTCCTCGCAGTCCGTGTGAAGGTGTCCCGGTTTTGAGACCGATCCCGGCAGGACGTCAACGACCATCATGCTCATATCTTCACCCTTTAGTTTTTCTCCGCCCACGACGTCCCAGACCTCTCTTCCGATGACTTCCCGTAATGGAACATCGTCAAGATTTACCTTGTATTTCATCACAAGCCCCTTTTCACGGCCCCCCCTATTTGGAGAAAACCGATAGTATCATTTTTTGCCATGATCCTTTTAATCAATACAGTACAATTACACTTCAACTCGTGGCGTAAAAAAGGGCGGCAGCTGAACAAAAGTAATTGAGATGTCTTTTCCCATCTCCTTTTTTGCTCCCTCAATTGCCCCTTCGACATTGGGAAAAGGTTCCCACTCCAGTTTTTCTGCAACAGCGTTGTCCGTGCAACCAGCGGCAAAGACCTTTGAGAGATACATCTTGGGATAAACGGTGGTGGTGTAGGCCTGTACCGGGTGGGCGCCGTGAAAACCGAAGCCGTAACGGTATTTATGAACAAACTCTGGTCTGTGGGCGTACTCGTCCGCAAAAAGATCGTAAAGCTCTGCAGCATCCCTTGTCCGTTCAAAACCCTCCCTCCAGAGCGTCAGGTATGACGGATGGTGAATCGGGTCCACCTGATCGTGGAGGGGATTTGAGAGGATGAGGATACCGTCCTTTTTTACAAGTGGCATATTTTTGTAATTTGAAAAGAGATAACCAAGTCCCATCCTCGCAATCAGAATAGGGTTGATTATTGTTCCCATTGAATATGGCATGAAGTCGGGCAACCCAAACACCAAAACGTCAGTCTGACCCTTCACGTCCAAGATCTTGTGCTGATTGAGAAATTCAAGGGTCTTTTCGTGGACAAGGTCCACATCTCCGGCAACCACACCCGACATCTTGGGGGGAATCTGGCTGTCGATGGTAGTTTCCACCTGAAATATTTCTTTACCCATCCCCTTAAGGTGCTCTTTCAGATGATGCCCCATCTCTCTTATTCTGTCGTGGAGGAAGTTTTTGTCTGGCTCCATGCAAGACGCCGGGGCCTCGGCAATATACATCTCGTGGTTGTGGATGTGTCGAATCGTCTTGTAAGTGCCCAGTCCAATGATCGTTGATTTCCACCCGCCGTTAAAAGCAACCCAGTTTAGGTTGACGTAGATGGTAAGGTCATAATCGATGACCCTTTTGTTTATCTCGACATCGTACCCGTTTTCGGTAAAGCCGAGGTGTACGATATTTTCTTTGTCCTCAGCGTCGTGGCCGATAATCTGAGCATGGTTGAATTCACTCATTATTTTGTCGCCCAGAATAATCCTCAGCTCGCTCCTCTTCCACATACGGTGGATTCCGTTGGCACAGACTAATGTTATATCCTTGTTTTTGACACCTGCACTGTAAAGCTCTTCGATGATGGCCCCGATGGCGGTTTCCCTGTTGTCGGGGGGGGGCATGGGCGGGACGGGAACCGCAAGGTCAGCAAAGGCTATGAGGACTTTGGAACCCGCCTTGACGTGTTCCTTTAAAGGTTTTGTTCCCAGGGGTTTTCTTATTGCCTTGAGGACAGCCTTCTTGGGATCCGAAAGGGGGTCAACGTGGGGTGGGGCCGAGAGGATCCTGGTGTTTTCAGGAAACTCAACGTCCACAAAGTTGTTACCACAAAACATTGAGACTTTCTTGTCCATTTGTTCCTCCTAAATTTTTATTTCGCCCTCTGATACTAATTTCTTAAAGAGCTTCAGCTCTTCGATTAACGCCCTATCCCTTTTCAAAATATGCTCTTCCTTTGTCTCGTCGGGGTAGTCGTAAAAGCCGCCGTCTCCCTTATAGCCGAGTCTCCCTTTGGAAAAAAGGTCTGTGATGGTTTTGGGGACTTCGGTGGAGTTGGAAAGGAGGGGGAAGACAAAACCAGTAGCTGCGCTTATGACGTCAAGGCCAATCATGTCCATGTGTTCAAATGGCCCGTGGACGACGCCCCTTAAGGCACTGCAACATTTGAATGCAGTGTCGATCTCCTCCGGCTCCGCAAGGCCCTCCTCCAACAGGAAGAGGGTTTCGCGCATGACGGCCAATTGAATCCTGTTTACCAGAAATCCCGGAAGAAATTTGTTGAGAACTACGGTGTATTTGCCAATCTTTTTGTAAAATGCCCTCAAAGCGGAAATTACATCTGCTGGTGTTTTATTTGTTTTTACAATCTCCACCAGCGGCATGATGTGGGGTGGGTTGAAGTAATGGACAATGATGAGCCTCCCCGGTCTGATGTCGGGGTACATCTCCGGCACCGGAAGGGCCGACGTGTTGCTCCCAATTATCGCATCGGGACCAAGCAGGTTGTCTAAATCCCTGAGGACTTTTTCTTTTATCTCCGGGTTTTCAGAAACCGCCTCGATGGCAAGGTCGGCGCCATCCGCCGCCTGTTTTAGGTCGGTGGTAAACTCGATCCTCTCCATGATAGTTTTTATTGCATCTTTGGGAATCATCCCTTGCGTGGCAAAAAGCTCAAGCCCCCTTTTGATGGTTTCTTGCCCAGAATCGAGGGCGCCACTGTCGATGTCGGTTATAGAAACGGGAATTTTTCCCATGGCAAAGCCGAGGGCAATTCCCGGCCCCATCGTCCCGGAGCCGCATACTAAAACTTTTTTAAATTTCATAGTATTGTTCATCTCACTCATCTAAAATGTGGAACAATCATATTGCCCAATCAGGTTTGGACAACCACATAAAACGTCAGGTTAATAACCCAGAATGCAGAAAATATTATAGCACAACAGTCCCCTCTTGTTAAGGCAGACATCTTTTTTACGGCTATTTTTTCCAGCCCTTTTTTATATACATTTTCTCAAAAACCAAAGATGAGTCCCGCCCCCGCCATCATCAATATTCCCGCTGCAATGATGTCAAAAGTCCGCTGGCTTGCCTTTATGTTGGAACGGGAGCCGAGAAAAAGTCCCAATGCCATGGAAGGGAGTAAAAATAGGGCAAACTTGAGATTGAACGAATTATAAAGCCCACCGTAAGTGTAGAGGAAAAGCCTGAAGATATTTTCAAAGATTATAAGAAGCACGATCTGGGCGCGAAACATCTCCTTTTCTGGAATTCGGTATTTAAGGTAGATTACCACCGGGGGGCCGCTTACGCCGAATATTCCGCCAAGAATGCCAGACAGTGTGCCGGCGACAAATCCAAAGATGCCCCGGCGGTCTTTGATCTCCGGAGTATTCTTTACAAAAAATATATAAAGTGAAAAAGTGAGTATCAAAATGCCGAGGATGATTTTTAAAATGGGGATATCGTAGGAGGAAAGGATGTACGTACCTGCTATGTTGCCGGGGATCATCCCTGCAACTACGGGGAGGGCTATTTTCCATTTGAAATATTTTTTTGTCTCAATGGTCAATATTCCCGTGGCGACGGCGTCCAGGATGAGGTAGGCGGGAACGACAAAGCCGATTGATGTCATCAAAAGTATCAGCGGGATACCGAAGATTGCCGAACCGAAACCAGTAAAGCCTCTTAAATAATATGCGCAGAACACGATGGCAATGGAAAGGGGGATTACAATTTCTATGGGGATCTTTAAAAATTCTTCCATTTTTTCCTTAATAAAAACCAAACTATACTACGGAAAGCCGGTCTTGACAATCCCCAAGGTAGAGTTTTTACATTTTTTTGTCAAGAAGCATTATTTCAGCACGATGGGAGAGCAAACATCTTTCAACCTTGACTTTTTGTTTCCTCATAAATATAATTGAAAAAAAGGGAGTTTTTTATGAGTGAATTTACCGGTATAAAATATTTTGGGGACAATGTAGAAAAATCTGTGACCATCCGCGGCTGGCTGATGAATTCCAGGGGGAGCGGGAAGGTCAAGTTTATGATTGTTCGAGACGGGACGGGGATTACCCAATGCGTCTTGGAAGAGGAAAAGGTGGGCGATGAACTCTTCGAGCTGGGAAGGGGGCTTGGGCAAGAGACTGCTCTTGAGGTTACCGGTGTTGTTATAGAAGAGCCGAGGTCTAAAGGTGGCTTTGAGCTTCACGTTACGTCGTTTAAGGTTATCAGCAAATCGGAGGATTTTCCCATAACGCCCAAATCCCACGGGACAGATTTCCTCCTTACAAACCGCCACCTCTGGCTGAGGTCAAGAAAACAGCTTGCCATCATGCTGATACGAGACGAGGTGGTGACGGCCATAAGGGAGTTTTTCAGGGAGAATGACTTCATCTTGATAGATTCGCCAATTTTGACAGGCTCCATTGGAGAGAGTGCCGGGTCGCTTTTTTCTACAAAATATTTCGACCTTGGAAACGCCTACCTTGCCCAGACGGGACAGCTCTATCTGGAGGCGGCCATCTACGCCTTTGAAAAGGTTTATTGCTTTGGCCCCACCTTCCGGGCAGTGAAATCGAAGACGAGGCGACACCTGACGGAGTTCTGGATGATTGAACGGGAGATGGCCTTTGAGGACAATGATGGAAATATGGATTTTCAGGAGAGGTTTGTCTCCTTTGTGGTTAAACGGGGGCTGGAAATGCGGGGGGATTAACTGAAGGAATTAAAAAGGGATACCGGCCCCCTTGAGAAGGTGGTTCCCCCTTTCGAGAGGATATCTTACG
>JAUWME010000171.1 GCA_030613285.1 Candidatus Zymogenus sp.
TCGGTCTTCTTCTCAAGAAGAACGAGAAAACCAACAATGAAGATGAGAAAAACGAGGCTCGAATATCCCGCCGTACTCAAAGCTTGTTCGTGCTTGCTAAAATGCTCAGAGGTGGGACCCAAAAGTATTATCACAACAAGGCCGATTACTGCCATGCCGTCAAACACCCGCTCAATCACCACCGTGGCAAGGACAGACCCAGCACTTACATTCTCGATCTTGCCCAGAGCGTAGGCCCTGGCCAATTCACCAAGGCGAAATGGGAGCATATTGTTTGCGCCAAACCCAATGGAAATAGCAGAAAAGAGGTTTCTGAAACTCATGTCCTCCTTGATGGAAGCAGTTAGATAACGCCACCTCAAGACCCTCGAGACATAAGTCAGATAATATATAATCACAGACAAAACAATGAGATACCAGTTAATGCTTTTTATCTGCTCTATGAACTCAGCGTATCTAAAACCCTTGAGAGAAAGATACAAAAAAAGAAAACCAATAACAAGGCCCAGGTAAAATTTCCAGTCAAATTTCATAATCCAGTCAAAATTCCTTTCGCAAATGCAATATCCCTGTTAATTCGATCCACCAATTCCGAGACTTCCTTGAATTTTTCCTCTCCCCGTATTCGGGCCACAAAAGAAACCTCTATCTCCTCACCGTAAATATCTCCCTCAAAATCGAAGATGTGTACTTCAAAAACAAACTTGCCGTCGCCGAAAGTGGGATTCTTTCCCAAATTACTCACACCCCCGTACTGCTTGCCCGAAACCATCACGTGAACCACATAAACGCCGTCAGGCGGGATCAAGTTCCCCTCAAAAACAATGTTTGCAGTAGGAAATCCCAAATCCTTCCCCCGGCCAGCCCCGGTTGTAACGCTCCCCTTTATAGCAAATCTCCTCCCCATCAAAAGGGACGCCCTGTAAACTTTCCCGGCAACGATGAGATTTCTAATTGTCGTACTCTTAACAAGCACCCCACCCATCGTAATATCATCCTGAACATCAACGCCAAACCCCAGCTTTGCCCCCATCTTCTCCAAAAGCTCAATCCCTCCCGTCCTATCCTTGCCCAAGGTAAAATCGTTGCCTACAATAATGTGTATCACCGAAAGGCTTTTGACCATCACATCTTCAATAAACTCCTCGGCGCTCATCCGATAGAAATCCTTCGACCTCCCAACAACGTAGGTTACACTAATTCCAAAAGATTCAATAATCTTCAACCTCTCTTCAAACTTCACGATAATGGGGGGGTCAATTTCACGAAATATCTTTTGCGGATGAGGATTAAATGTCATAACGGCGGGAGTGCCGGAAACTTCGCCAGCCTTCTTAACAACGTCTTTAAGAATCGCCTGATGGCCAAGATGAATGCCGTCAAAGTTCCCGATTGTAAGAACAGTCTTTTTAAGGAGAGATTGGTATCCCTCCTCCCAGTTTACTATTTCCAATTTACCCAATTTATCAATTTAAAATATTTGCTCAATCTGTTTAAAATCCGATTGACCCAACAGATTAATTCCAGTTCATTCCAATCCATTTTTTTCTTGACATTAAAAACCTAAATCAATATACTCTCAAACATCCTTTATTTCAAGAAAAAAGAAGGCAATAAAAATAGTTTTAATAAGCCGAAGTGGCGGAACTGGTAGACGCGCTAGGTTCAGGACTTAGTGGGTGTATGCCTGTGCGGGTTCGACTCCCGCCTTCGGCACCACCACAACTGTCAGCAATTAAAGTAAAACATTCGAGGGTTGCCAATAATCTTGGGAGTAACAGGTGGTGGATGGTAATTACAGGTTATTTGGGTTGTCGGGGTTGCTCATAAATAGGGTTGCCAATAATTTTGGGAGGGTAACAGTTGGTGGAACTATCCGCCATTTTTTTATTCTTCGAGAAAAGCTGACCGACGTCCATTCACAAATCACATCAAAATAGCAGCACGACTATGAAACCCCAAGAAGTTAATAACACTGCTGTCATTGTCCAACTTCTGTCATTGCGAGAAATTTGCCTACTCTTTGGGTAGGTAAATGGCGAAGCAATCGGGTTATTCCTACCCCCCGGTCTGCGCCGGCTCTTCACTACCCCATAAAAGAAAAATCTATTTATAAAATAAAAAGCTGCCAACCAATGCCCCTAATCAAACACTTTTGGAGAAGAACTCAAAAATTGCATCGTAACATTCCTCGCTCTTATCAACCATCACCCAGTGGCCGGCGCCCTTAATCTCCCTATTGTTAATCTTATTTTTAAAAACAAAATCCTTGGTCACATCCGAAATACTCTCGTCCCCCCAGATATAGAGAGTTCTGGCATCAATGGTAATAAACTCCTCCCCAGCCTTCGTCTCCCCCGTGGCCTCAACACAGCTCTTCCCCCACGTCAGAAGCGCTGACGGGTGGGCCAGCGTCAAGCTCGCAAGAAAGCTCCTAAAGAGAATGTCTTCAGCAATCTGGGAGGTAGCAATGCCGGAAAGTAGCTCATGAAAAGCATTCGGGTCTTCGTATCCCTTGGTGAGGGATGTCGCAAAGGTATCGGCTTTTGTTAGGTTGCCCTCAATACTGACATAGCCCCGCACCTTGTCCGAAAGCCTTTCTGCCGTCCATGTCCCGATTATCCCCCCAAGAGAATGGCCCACCAGAAAAATCGGGGCGTCCTTCGCGATATCACCAATAAGGCCCCATAGAACTGCTGTTGAATCCACGATGGTCTCTGCCCCCGGACGATGGGGACTGACACCAAAGCCGGGAAAGTCAGGCACATAAAGGTTGAACTTTTCTGCAAGGGGCGAATCGAACGCCTCCACAAATGACAGGCCCGACTCCCCAAAACCGTGAATAAACCAAATGTCTCCTTCACCTTCCACCTTACTATATCGTAAAAAAACATCATCATGCGTCATAATTTCCATTTTTCCTCCACTCTCCTTCAATAGTCTTTGGGAAGCTGCCAAAACTTGCAGATGTAAAAAAGCATCTTCAATCTGGGGAAGACACACCGGGCTATCCCAACATTATAGTATTGTCATGTATCATTTAATGTTACCTTTTCTTTTCAATCTCTTCCTTGATGATCGTCTCAAGGAGTGTCCCCACCCGCTCTATGGAAAATTTATCAGAGACCTCAAATCCCCTTTTAATGATCGATTCTCTCAAGTCGCCGTTTTTTGCGAGCTCCAAAACCGCATTAGCAATCTCATCTGGGCGATGGACATTGACAAAATATGAGAAATCGTGGGGGGTATCAAATGCCAGAAATGGGGCCACCCTCGTCAAAATCGTCGGGGTGCCCGAACTCATCGCTTCTATTGGAGGAAGGCCAAACCCCTCAATCTCCGTTGAAGCGGAGATATAAATATGGCTCTCCCTATAAAGCCGAGAAATCTCGGTCTCGTTAATCCGCACCAGAAACTTGTCGGCAATATTGAGTTTTCTCTCCACGTCTGGGATGTCGGAAACAGAGACCCGCGTAAAGTGAACAGGAACCCCCTTGCTTTTGAGGATTCTCACCGCCTCATTTATATCAGGGATGGCCTTGTATTCGATATTGAAATTACCAACAGAAACGATGTTCAGTTTCTTTGAATAATCGAGTTTTTCCACTTTGGGATGAAAGGCCCCTCTGTCAATCCAGTTTGGAAGCAGATGGCAATCAATGTCAAAGCGTTTCTTGATGTCCTCAACGATGTGGGGAGATATCGCCATTTTGACTGTCTGGAGCAGGTATAGGGCGTCAAACCTCTTAAGGTTTTTCTTCCATCCCCTCATCCTCTTTTTATATCTCAACTTTGTTATCAACCCCTTCGATCTATATTTTTCCGGGACAACCACACCCTCAATCCTCTTTAGGACGTGGGCCGGCTCAAAACCTTGCAGAAAATGGAAAAGGGGGATGTTCCTCTTTTGCGCCACGGGCCAAAGCGCTTCCACGTCCCTCGGCGCTGTTACAACAAACGCATCGGCATCGGGGAGGTCCTTATCTGAAAAGGAAGGGAGCATCTCTGGTGAAACTTTCGATTCCCACTCAGCCTCGATGACTTGACTTACCAGACTAACTTCGTGCCCCAGTTTTCTCAAAAGCTCAACGTGCTGCGTCAAAACCTTGACCCCCCCCGTCATCCCCCAGTAGTTTAATGCATAAACAATCTTCATAAAATCTCCGAAAGAATTTTTACAATCATCAGGGCGGCAGTGCCGTCCCCGAAGGGGCTGTTTATATTTTTAAATTTCTCGTACTCTTTTTTGTCTCCAATCAACTTTTCCACAGAAGTGATAATTTTTTCGGGGTCTGTGCCTACAAGTATCGCCGTACCTGCCGAGATGGCTTCCGGTCTCTCTGTTACCTCCCGTATCAGGAGTACCGGCTTTCCAAGAGAGGGGGCCTCTTCACAAACACCGCCGGAATCGGTTATGATGAGTTTTGACAATTTCATAACGTTAATAAAGTCAAGGTATGGCAGGGGGTCAACGAGGCGGATGCTCTCATTGCTGGCAAGAATCTCGGCGGCCTTTTTTACGCTTGGGTTTGGATGAACGGGAAAGATGACCTTGACATCTTTATTTCTTTCAACCAATTTTAACAAAGCGCCAAATACCCTCTCCATCGGCTCCCCAAAGCTCTCCCTTCTGTGCATTGTGAGGAGAACAATATTGTCCACATCCGGGTTAAAGTCGCCGAGTATCTCCCGATTTAGTTCTTTGGGAATTTTAAGCGCCTCTTCAAGAGCATCGACCACACTGTTTCCGGTTACAAAGATAGCCTTTTCGTTTATGTTTTCAGCAATAAGATTTTTCTTTGCGGTTTCAGTTGGGCAAAAATTAAAATCTGAAAACCGGGAGATTAGGGAGCGGTTTACCTCCTCAGGGTAAGGGTCAAACCTGTCCCATGACCTCAGCCCAGCCTCAACGTGAGCCACCTTCACTTTGTTGTAGAATGCAGAAAGTGCAGCGGCAAAGGTTGTTGTTGTGTCGCCCTGAACAACAACAACATCGGGCCTCTCCTTTTTTATAACTTCCCCCACTCCCTCCAAGACCCCAACGCATACTGACGCTATCGATTGATCTTTTGACATCAAGTCAAGGTCGTAGTCGGGGACAATATTGAAAACCTCCAAGGTCTGGTCTAATAGCTCCCTGTGCTGGGCGGTAACAAGGACAACGGCCTCCATCGAGTCTTGCCCTTCTTCCTTTACCGCCCTGACGATGGGCGCCAGCTTTATCACTTCGGGCCTTGTTCCCATTACGATTAGTACTTTTTTCTTGTCCAAATTTCCACCATAGTTTTTTAACTTAAAATTGATACCTACCATCTTGTTGGCTGTATCATTCTTTATAACAAATATTGTCTTTTTATGTCAAGTTAAACGGTACGGCTTTTTAGATGTATTGCATATAAAGTACCCAGACAGAATTTACCAAAGCTTATTATTCTCTTTGACGAAAAACAGTATTATGATAAAGTTAAAGTCGTAAAAATTGAAGTGATTGAGAGGCTGTTGGTTAATTAACAAGGGAGTCTCATTTTAAAGAGCTGTTTAATACAAGACCTGCTCTACAATTTGACAAATTTTTGGTGTTATAAGGATATGGAAAAAATAGCAGAGAACCTGTATATGCTCGGGAATATTGCCTTGCCAGCGTTTCTTGTTATGGGAGCGGAGAAGAGCGTCTTGATAGATGCCGGGATGGCGTATATAGCCCCAAAATATTATGATGAAATTACAGCGGTTAAGGGCCTGGAGGCCGGCATGCACGAGCCACGCGCGAAACCCGGACTTGGCCTCGGGTTCATGGTAAATCCGG
>JAUWME010000164.1 GCA_030613285.1 Candidatus Zymogenus sp.
GGGTAGTGCATTAATCGAGATGGGCAACACAAAGATTGTAACCACCGCCTCAATAGAAGATAGGGTACCCCCGTTTCTGAAAGGAAAAGGTGGCGGTTGGATAACCGCCGAGTACGGGATGCTTCCCCGCTCCACCGATATGAGGATGACAAGAGAGATAACCAAGGGAAGGGCCAGCGGACGAACACTGGAGATTCAACGATTGATTGGAAGGGCGTTGAGGGCAGTTATTGATCTTAAGGCTTTGGGCGAAAGGACAATCTGGATCGACTGCGATGTTATCACGGCAGACGGGGGCACTCGCACTGCATCAATCACGGGAGGATTTGTTGCCTTGGTGGAGGCTATCTTCAAACTAAAAAGAGAGGGAAAGTTGAAACGCTTTCCAATAAAAGATTACATTGCTGCTGTGAGTTCCGGGGTTGTTGACGGAAGGAGTATGCTGGATCTTGACTACAAAGAAGATTCAAGTGCAGCAGTTGATATGAATTTTGTAATGACAGGGTCTGGTCTCTTTGTGGAGATTCAAGGCACCGCCGAAGAGCACCCTTTTAGTAAGGAAGTCTTTGATGAAATGGCCGAACTTGCAGAGATTGGAATTAAGATTCTGATAGAGAAACAGAAAGAGGTCCTCGGAGGAATCCTTGAAGACCTCTAAAATTATCATTGCCACAAAAAATGAAGGTAAGGTCAGAGAATTTTCGCAGATTTTCAACAAGATGGGTCTTGGAAGCAGGGTTAGTGTTTCGTCCCTTCTGGATTTTGGTGATCTGCCTGATATTATCGAAGACGGGAAGACGTTTTCGGAAAATGCCTTGATAAAGGTCAGGGCGGTAGCTGAGATGAAGGGGATTTATACGGGTGTGGCAATAGTAATTGCGGACGATTCGGGGCTTGAGGTAGATGCTTTGGGAGGAAGGCCGGGTGTCAACTCCGCCAGATACGCTGGGTTGGGTGCAACAGATGAGCAAAACAACACAAAACTTCTAAATGAACTTTCGGGGGTTAAAGAGGGTGAGAGGCAGGCAAATTTTACAAGTGCCATAGCTGTTATGTGTCTTGGGCCTATGAAAAAAGAGGATGTGGTTGTTGGCCACTGCCCTGGGACAATCACCATGGCTCCCACAGGAGAGAAGGGGTTTGGTTACGACCCGATTTTCTACTATCCTCCCTTAAAAAAGACCTTTGCCCAGATGGACGATGTCCAGAAGAACGAGATAAGCCACAGAAGGATCGCCATTGAGAAGCTCGTTGGTATACTACCGGATTTTCTTGAACAATAAGGCTATTACAAACAATACTAAAAGATATATCAAGTTCAAGTTGTCATGGCAAGTTGTTACTTATTTCCTTTTGGCTACCTTCTGGTGCCTATCCTCATTAGCTATTTTATTACCATTAACTATTGCTATCAATACTAATCTTCAAGCTCCATCAGAAGTTTCCTTATCTTCTTTATCTTTTCGTAAACCAGCTTGTCCTCGGCTTGGGTTCCCGCAACCTCGATTTTACTAATCTTGCTTTTAATGTAACTAATGTCCTTTAAAAGACGCGAACCCTTAAGTTCGACCATCTCTCCCGTCTCAGTTATCGAAAGAGTCTGAAATTCCTTATTTTCTTTGAGTTTGATGGTTTCACCCCAGTGGGGCACATAAGCGTCAAAAGCGAGTTCAGATTTAAGGGCTTTGGCAAAAGACAAAGACACCTTTTCCTCTCCGTGAATTACAAAGACAGTTGGGGAGCTGCCGCGAAAATGGGACGCCCAATTGAGGAGTCCGTTTCTGTCTGCATGGGCGGAGAACCCGCCGATGGAAAATATCCTTGCATTTACCTGTATTTCTTCACCAAATATCTTGACCTCTTCAGCACCTGATACAATGAGCCTTCCCAGTGTCCCCTCGGCCTGAAAACCCACAAAGATTATTGTTGCCTCCGGCCGCCAGAGGTTGTGTCTAAGGTGATGTTTTATCCTGCCGGCGGTGCACATCCCGCTGGCGGAGATTATAATCGCCCCCCCAGCCAATTGGTTTATTGCTATCGATTCTTTGGTCGTGCGGGTAAATTTAAGGGTTGGGAGATTTAGGGGGGTCTCCCCCGAACTTAAGAGGGCGTGGGTCTCCTTATCAAAACATTGGGGGTTGTCCCTGATAATCTCGGTTGCTGATGTGGCCATGGGGCTGTCTACAAAGACTGGAACGTCTTTTAAAAATCCATCACGATATAGCTCTGCGAGGTAGAAGATCAACTCTTGGGTTCGCCCCACAGCAAAGGATGGGATTATGACCTTGCCACCTCCTCCCACGGTTGATAGGATCGCCTCTTTTAGTTCCTCCTTACTTTCATCGATGTTTCTGTGAAGTCTGTTGCCGTAGGTAGATTCAATAAAGAGGAAATCCGCATCGGTAATTGTGCTGGGGTCTCTGATGATTGGCTGGTCTGTTACTCCCACGTCGCCGGAAAAAACCAACTTTGTCTCTTTTCCCTCGTCTTTTACCAAAAGCTCCACAATTGAAGACCCGATGATATGACCGGCATCTCTAAAAACCGCCTCAATCCCCTGTGCGGCCTCAAACTTTTGGTCGTAGAAAAGACGTTTAAACTGTTTTAGAGAACGTGTGGCGTCTCCGGTGGTGTAGAGGGGGAGCACCTCGCCAAGCCCTTTTCTGAAGTTCCTTTTGCTCCGCCAGCGTGAATCCATCTCTTGGATGTGGGCACTGTCCAATAACATCAATTCACAGAGGTCGGCCGTTGCTTTTGTGGAGAAAATCTTTCCTCGAAAGCCGGCCTTGACAAGTTTTGGAATTAACCCGCTGTGGTCGATATGGGCGTGGGTCAAGATTACCGCATCTATCTCTGAGGGATCATAAATGTATTCCAACTGATTTCGCTTAGTAAGCTCCCTTCGTCCTTGGAACATTCCCGAATCCACAAGGATATTCGCCATGTCTGTACTTATCAAAAAGGACGATCCGGTAACTGTTCTGGCGCCACCAATAAAAGTGATTCGCATACATTCTCCTATGATAAAAGTTTACTCTAAAAAGCTTAAAATTGTGTCATTGCCTGCTTGACAAAAGAATCCAAAGTACTGTCATCCTCAACTTGATTAGGAATCCAGAATAATATCCACTGGATTCCCGCTTTCCAAGGAAATGGCATTAAACTATTTTGTCATCCTCAGCTTGACTGGGGATCCAGAATAATATCCACTGAATTCCCACTTTCGCGGTAATGGCAATTAATTCTGCTTTCAATCTTTGGACTAAGCAGAAGTATAATATCAGATTACTATTCTCTTTTCAAGAAAATTGACCAAAAAGCTCTTCCTTTTGACTTGACCATAAGAGCATTATATGATAATTAAATCCTTTGGTTTGATGGGCCTTTCAAATAGACATTGAAATAACTTTAAGGTAGAGAGACATGTCCCAGCATGATTACCCAATGCTCAGAAATTTGGAGGTTATACCCATCGATTTACAGGGTCGACCGGGCGTGGCCCTGAGCGACCCATTGCAGTATGCTGCCGAAATGATTGCCCTTCCCAGGGAGGCGTTGGCGGTGTTGCAGTTTTTTGACGGGAAGAGGAGCATTGATGACATTTTAAGCGAAATTTTCAAACAGTACGGCGGTGAGGGTGCAATCAGTAAAGATGATATTTTGACCCTCGTTAAAAGCCTTGATGATCATCACTTTCTCTTAAGTGAAAAATATTTGAAGGAGAAGCGGAGAATCGAGGAGGAGTTCTACCGATCAGATATTCGCTACCCCATCCATTCGGGCCTGAGCTACAGCGACGACCCAGAAAAACTTAAAATAGAGTTGGAGTCTTACTTCTCGAAAGTGGCAGCAATATCTCCAGATAATTTCGCCTCCGACAATTTTGATATTGGAGGCGACATTAGTGCGGTAATTGCGCCGCATATAAGCATATCTTCGGGCGGTGAGTGCTTTGCCCACGCCTACAATGCCCTGAAGGCACAACCGCCGGCGGATCTTTACATCATTCTCGGAATTGGACATGCGGGTCTTGACAATTCCTTTGCCGGGACGAAGAAGGATTTTGAGACGCCTCTTGGAATAGTCAAAACCGATGCAGGGTTTTTGGAGAAATTAAATGAGGCATTCGACAACAACAATAGCAACAGCTCCGGTATCAAAAATCGGCTCTTCACAGGCGAGGCCCTCCACAGGACGGAGCATACCGTCGAATTTCAAACTGTAATGCTAAAATATATCCTTGGAGAGACACCCTTTGCCATTGCCCCGATTCTCACATCTTTTCCCCACCAGCTTCTTGTTGAAGATAGATTTGAGGATGAAAAAAAGATGATAGATGATTTCATCTCGGCGCTCAAGGGGTTGATCTCGTCATATTCCGGGAGGGTTGTCATTATCGCCTCTGTGGATTTTGCCCACGTGGGTGTAAAGTACGGAAGCGCAGCACCATTGACAGAAGCAGAGTTGGAGGATATGAAGAAACGAGATAGCGAGATGATAGAGATTATTTCAAAGGGAGATGCAAGTGGGTTTCTCTCCCACATTAGCGAGGATAGCAACAAGCATAACGTATGCGGTTTTTCGGCGATTTACACAATGTTGAGCGTCATTGATGGATTAAGCGGCAATCTTTTAAACTACGGCGAGACGATTATGGACGACCAAAATTCCACGGTAACTTTTGCCGGGATGGTGTTTACCACAAATTCCTCGAAGGTTGTTGACTGATGTGAATAGATTTTATCGTTCCGCAGGTATTTGTTTCCCGCGGTAATGTCGGTTTCTTTGTAAATAATTTTTGAGAAAAATAAGCATTGGAGTCAAAGCAATATGTTTAAGAAGACAGCGCTAATACTTCCCGATGGTTTCGACAAGTTCGACTTCGGCACCGGCCACCCCCTCCAGTGGGAGCGCATCACCTATGCTATGGAGTTGATAAAATTGTACGGGCTTGATACCATAAAAAACGCTGCCCTCGTAGCTCCTATCAAGTCAGAGGAGGAGGAAGTTCATTCATTTCACGGTAAGGAATATATCTCCATCCTGAAAGGCGCAAATAACGGGACTTACGAGAAGGAATATTTGAAATTTGGCATCGGCCCTGGGGACAACCCGGTATTTCCGGGAGTATTCGATTTTGCCCTGTCGGTTCTGGGGTGCACAATGACCGCAGCGAGATTGATCGGAGAAAAAAGGGCCACCGCTGCATTTAACATGGCCGGGGGGATGCATCACGCCATGAAGGATAGGGCCTCAGGATTTTGTTTTATCAACGACATCGCAATTGCCATCAACTACTTCCTCGAAAAAAAGATGAAGGTTATGTACGTGGACATTGATGCCCACCACGGCGACGGCGTTCAGGCCGCCTTTTACGATACAAACAAAGTCCTCACCCTCTCATTTCACGAAAATGGGCAGACACTGTTTCCCGGCACGGGCTTTACCAAAGAGACGGGGCTGGATAATGGGAAGGGCTATTCTGTAAACATTCCCCTAAAACATGGGAGCGATGATACCACCTTCATCAAGGCCTTCGATGAGATTTTTCCACCCCTTTACGACAAATTCAACCCGGATGTTTTGGTAAGTCAGGTCGGTTGCGACATGATGTTGACCGACCCCCTCACCAACCTTTCGCTAACGAGCCATGGATATGTCCACGCAGTTAAGGCGATGAAAAACAAAGCGAAGAGATGGCTTGTGCTGGGTGGCGGTGGTTACAACCCGTTTAATACGTCCCGACTCTGGACACTGGTCTGGGCGATTATGAATGGTCAGGAACTGTCTGACACACTTCCCGTCTCCTTTGCAAAGAAGGCAGAGGAGATAGGTTTTACCCTTCCCGGTCTCAACGACAACTCTTACGATCTTGACGAGTGGAGCAGGCAGGATGCGATGAGTGAGGTACAAAAGGGAATAA
>JAUWME010000412.1 GCA_030613285.1 Candidatus Zymogenus sp.
GAAAGAGATTGACACAGCCGTAAATTCTATGGATGGAGCACTCTCGTATTCTTTTCCAAACTTAGGATGGGGAAAGACAAGGGTGGCAGTAAACAAGGACTCCGACGGAAATTATACATTTTACCTAAAATCATGGAATACATTTGAATCGCACAATCTAACAAGTAAAAGCCCTGTCTGTACAATCTTACAGCACAACATGGAGGGGATTGGTTTGGGTATCTCCCGTAAACTTACCGACAAATCAAGCGAATCGAGGGAGGTAAAGTGTCGGGCCAAGGGGGATGACTATTGCGCCTTTGCGATAAAACAAAAGGGTAAGGATGTCAAGGCTTTGGATTGGAGTGAGTTTGAAGACGAGTGTCAGGCTCTGGACAGTGCCTTTTCATCCCCGGAGGGTTAGGGTTGTTGGTGCTGGTGTGATTGTAAACACTGAGTTGTTTTAAAAAACTGTTACTACATATGAATTGATCTATCTAACAGGAGGAAATTACTGTGGCAGAGAAGACTATTCAATGGAATTCGGATGATGGTTCAATTTCCCTTATTTCGGGAGATACAAAAGAACGTTTAATCCTCATGCGTATAGGGTTTATGGAGGCCTTTTTTGATGAGATAGAAAAAGTAGAAGGGGAAGCCACACTTAAAAATACTTTCAGGAATCTATTAAAGAGATTGGGAGCGTCACAAGAGCTCATCGATAAACCGGACATCGAAAGTTTTCATAAATTTTGCGATAATTTTGTTCTACCCATAAATTATGATCTTACCCAAATTCCCGAGTTATTAGAATGGGAAGGCAAGGGGAGAGAGATTAAAGCCTTTGGAAATGCAATATTCAGGATTGTGCCTCACAAGGTTCTTATGATGTTTAAAGAGGTATCGGCAGAGTTATTGACCGAGAGGGGTGCTTCGGCCATTCTTAGGACTGTTGCCAGAAAGGCGGGGTTGGCCGTGATAGACGAGGCCATGGTCAGTTACGGTTGGACAGAAATGGATACTGCTATGAATTCAATGGACGGAGTGCTCTCGTTTTCTCTTCCAAAATTAGGATGGGGGAAGACAAGGGTAGCAGTGAGTAAAGATGCCGATGGAAATCATATGTTTTACCTGAAATCGTGGAATAGCTTTGAAGCGGATAATGTAAAACACAAACGTCCTGTCTGTGTTATTTTTCAATACGACCTGGATGGGATTGGCATGGGGGTTGCCGGTAATTTTATCGGCAGATCAACCGAGTCGAGGGAGGTAAAGTGTCGTGCCAAGGGAGATGACTATTGCGCTTTTGCCATAAAAGTAAAGGATAAACAAATCAAGGCACTGGATTGGAGTGAGTTAGAAGATGAGTGGCAGGCATTGGATGGTGTTCATCCAACCCCGGAAGGATAGGGGGTATCAAATGGAGGGGTTGGTAAAGGCTTTGATGTTAAATTCAAATTACAAGAGTTGAAAGAGAGCAATCTAATTTGAGTGGAGGATTTGAAATATCAGAAATACATCGAAAATATTGAGTTTGGGGAAGCTGGGGAAGTCAATTTTTCGTTCGCTGTTTTGTCTCGGACTTGTGACATCCATCAGTTGGATGGTCTCTTTGACCACAAACAGTGGAGCCGAGACGGGGCCGGAGTTTGGGGCTGATGGAGTAAAAGACTCAGACAGGGCAATTTACCAATATATTCTGGAGATGGGCGATTCTTTTGTGGAATTTCCGGGAAAAGGTGGGATACGCCCCGCAGGAAAAGCCCACGGCCCAAAGATAACCATCTCTGTCAACGACGTGGCATTTGAATCTATCAAGAAGGGGGAAAATCCTTTAAGGGACGGCTCGTTGATACTTTTAAGAACCTACCGTGAGAACGGGAATCTTCATGTCTATTCAGTTATGTATAAGATTAAGGGGTATCACCCAAAGTTTCACGATTGGTACTACGCCGGGTGGCTTGCCGATGGCACCCCCATTGTCCTGGGCCTGTATGCATGGGTTGGTGAGGGGAACAAAAAGCTCATAAAAGAAGGGAGTGGTTGTCTCGGCTCTTGTCACTTAAGGATGAAAGAGAGTGATTTCATCTTTTCGGGGGTTAAATAGATGTAATTAGCTACTTAAAAAAGTATCGATTTTTAAAAAAGGGGGATTTATCCCCCTTTTTTTCGTTTGGTCAACAAAATATTTGGATATCCCACGCCACTGATCAACAATAGCTGGCTTAAGATATAAAATATCACAAATAAATCGAAAAAAAATTAAAAAACATGAAAATAATTTCCACTATAAAGCATTGATATCCTTCCACATTTCCACCTTTCCCGTATTTTTCAAAAAAAATCAATATTTCTAAATTCATATTTTTCATTGAATAGCCGTTTTCGTGGGAAAATACTATTAAATATGGAGATCGCACTTTTTTGGACGATGAGAGAAATTAGAGCTCCGCCAAATCCGTAGATGAGTCCCGCCAAGGTTAAGGGATACAGGGTCGGGCAACACGGAAAGGAGTAAATGCCCGGGAATCGTTACGGGGACTGTTTTTGGCCTTAAGACGAGATAGAAGGTGGGGGGGCGATGGAAAACATTGTCCCTCCACAGCCGGGCAGCAATTTCAAATGGGTGGAAAGGCAATAAACAATAAGGCAATAAGGAAATAAGAAACAATAGGATGCAAGTGAGTTTTTTTGGAAATTATTTAAGGAGATTTTATGGCTACTTTTCCAGATGAGAAAATGAAGGATGTGGCGGGACAGGTTATCGCGCTTTTGGGCGATGACACAGATTTTGAACGGAGGGGTTCCGGGGGTGTGTGGAGTCCTTCGGCTAACGATGTGAAAGTCCACATCAGACCTTTTGGGGTTCCAACAAAGAGGGAAGTTGAGGGGGTTTCAACAATCGAGAGGTATGTTT
>JAUWME010000484.1 GCA_030613285.1 Candidatus Zymogenus sp.
GACATTGAAAAAGACACTGTCGATTTTTCCCCGAACTACGACGAGACAACTGAAGAGCCGTCTGTGCTCCCGGCAAGATTTCCAAACCTCCTACTAAACGGCACTGCCGGGATTGCCGTTGGGATGGCAACGAACATCCCACCCCACAATCTTGGAGAGCTGATAGACGGAATCTTTGCCATTATCAAAGACCCTGAAATAACAATAAAAAAACTTATGAAATATATCCCCGGCCCGGATTTTCCCACAAGCGGATTTATTTACGGCACCGCGGGAATCAAAAATGCCTACGAGACGGGTCGAGGAAAGATCGTCTTGCGGGCAAGGGCAATGATTGAGGTACAGTCAAGAAGCGGGAAAAATGCCATAGTAGTCACAGAAATTCCATACAGTGTAAACAAGGCGAAACTCATAGAGAGGATCGCGGATCTTGTCAGAAACAGGAAGATTGAAGGGATAAGCGATCTTCGGGATGAATCTGACCGCGAGGGAATGAGAATTGTAATCGAACTTAAGAAAGATGTCGTTGCCCCAATCATATTAAACCGCCTCTACAAAACAACCCCAATGGAGAGCAGCTTCGGGGTAATCATGCTTGCCATCGTTGACGGCAGACCAAAAATCTTAAACCTAAAAGATGCTCTCGTCCATTTTATCTACCACAGAAGAGAAGTGGTTTTGAGGAGGACGAGGTACGAGCTTAGAAAGGCAGAGGAGCGTGCCCACATCCTTGTAGGGCTTGTAAAAGCATTAGAAAATATCGACGAAGTCATAAATATTATTAAGACCTCAAAAAATCAACCGGAGGCGAAGCAACGGCTGATTAAAAGATTCAAGTTTTCAGATATTCAAGCACAAGCAATCCTTGATATGCGGTTGGGAAGACTAACCTCCCTGGAAATAGAAAAGGTTATCAAAGAGTATGAAGAGGTAATGGCTCTGATAAAGGAGCTCAAAAAAATCCTGTCTGACGAGAAGGTGCTCATAAGCGTCATCGTAAAAGAGCTTGAGGATATTAAAGAAGAATTTACAGACGAAAGAAGGACTGAGATTATTGAAGAGACTAAAGAGCTTACCATTGAAGACCTTGTGGAACAGGAAGACCTTGTGGTTACTGTCTCTCACAGAGGATACATCAAGAGGGCTCCCCTGAATCAGTATCGTTCCCAAAAGAGAGGTGGCAAGGGGATGAGCGGGATGGGCACTATCGATGGTGATTTTGTTGAGAATCTCTTTGTGGCAAAGACCCACGATCAAATCCTTATCTTTTCGAGTTTGGGAAAGGCTTATAGCTTGAGAGTTCACGAAATCCCCCAGGGCGGAAGGGCCAGTCGGGGGAGGTCTGTTGTTAATCTTGTGCAGATGTCTCAAAATGAGACGATCGCTTCCTTAATTGCAATTAGTGACTCAGGAGGTGACTCTGGAGGTGACTCTGGAGGTGACTCAAAAAGCAACTTGCACATTTTGATGGCAACAAATAAAGGGATGATAAAGAAAACCGAGATTGTTGAATTCAAAAATGCTAAACATACAGGACTTATTGCCATTGGTTTGGCCAACGATGACAAACTCGTTTCCGCTTTGATGGTAAAATCGGGAAAAGATATCGTCGTCGCCACAAAGAATGGGTACGCTGCGCGCTTTGTTGAGACGGATGTGAGGGCGATGGGAAGAAGTGCCCAAGGGGTCAAGGCAGTCAATCTCCAAAAAGGAGACGCGATAGTCGGAATTGCCCTCGTGGAAAAAGGGATAACCCTGCTTACTGTTACAGAAAAGGGCTACGGTAAACGCACAAAAACTTCCGAATATCCCAAACAAAAACGGGGTGGAAAGGGGGTCATTACCTTAAAGACTACGACAAAAACCGGAAAGGTCATCGGTGTTAAGATGGTGTCAAAAGATGATGAAGTCATAATGATCTCAAACAAGGGGAAGTTTCTGAGACTCAAAGCAAAAGACGTCCCAGTTCAGGGAAGAAATACTCAAGGAGTGAAGATGATGAATCTGGTTAAGGAAGAGAGACTTTCTGGGATGGCTGTTTTGGCAGAAAAGGAGGATAAAGATGAAACTAAAGAGTAGATCCATCTTTTCTGTTTTTTTTCTTCTTCCTTCGGTTAAGAAAATATTAGTTCTTGGAGTTTCTACATTGATGATAGTAGGGCTTTTGGGATGCAGCGAAGACCCCGCCACTGAGGATTTTGCGAGAGCAGAAAAACTGT
>JAUWME010000248.1 GCA_030613285.1 Candidatus Zymogenus sp.
AAATCGGTTTTTAACATTTCTTTCAATACCTCTTCTCCTCCCATTTTGGGCATAACGATATCAAGGATAACAAGATCGATGGAATCCGACATTTTCTTGAAAGTCCTAAGAGCGTTTTCTCCTGAATCAAAGTCATATACCCTGTAACCCTTCTCCGTAAGAATTTTCTTTAGAATTGCAAGAGCTTCCTTTTCATCGTCGATAACCATTATCGTTTCAGTCTCTTCATGTTTTTATGAGACAGGAAAGTAGATTGTAACATCTGTTCCAGTGTTGCTATCTTCAATATTGGAGACGATATTGCTTTCTGTAACGCTCTTGATGTCAATATATCCTCTATGGTCCTTCACGACGCCGAAAACAACACTCATCCCAAAACCGATGTTGGCTTTCTCAATTTTGGTAGTGAAATATGGTTCAAATATCCTGTCCCTAACAGCTTTGTCCATCCCAATACCGGTGTCTATGATCTTAAGACATACATACTCACCCGCCTTTATAGTATGCCTTTCTCTATTAGTATCTTCACTGAAAGATTCCATATATGTTTGTATAGTAAGGGTTCCACCATCTGGCATTGCCTCCTTGGCGTTGATGGTAAGATTCATCACCACCTGGGTTATCTGAGACGGATCGCCCTCTATGTTCTTTAGCTTATCTGCTGTATTTATGTCTGTTTTGATCGATTTATCAAAGGATCTAAGAATGATCTCGTCTACGTTCTTTACGATGTTATTAATATTTATTGGAACTATCTGGTATTTTCCCTTTTGAGAATAAGCCAGAAGCTGCGATGTCAGCTCTGCGGCTTTTGTGGCCGATTTTTCGATGGCCAAAAGCCCCTTGTGAAAGGGGTCACCCACTTTTGCCTTTTCCTTGAGAAACGACGCATATCCTAATACTGTAGTCATGAGATTATTGAAATCGTGGGCGATGCCGCCGGCCAAGGTGCCGATGGCTTCCATCTTCTGGGAGTCCAATAGCTGTTGCTGTGTCTTTTTTAGCTCGGTGATATTTCTGGAAATAACTTCGAGAAAGACGACAGATCCTTTGGAATCGTAAATTGGCCTTCCCTTTGATGAATACCATTGAATGCTTCCATCCTTCTTTTTGCTCCTGTATTCAAATTGATTTCTTGCTCCCCTCTTTGCCTCTTCAAATGAGCTCAAGGTTATGGGATGATCTTCAGGGTGAGTTGCTTTAATAAAGTTAGCGCCAATTATCTCTTCCCTATCATATCCCAATTCCCTTAGAAATGATTCATTGACCTCAACATAATTTCCATCCACATCTAATGTGAAGATAACGTCGATGGCATTATTAATAAAACTTCGATATTTTGCCTCGCTTTCCCTCAATGCCTCCTCGACCTGTTTTCTCTCAGTGATATCTTGAAGTGTGCCTATAGTTTTGATCGGGGTGCCGGATTCATCACATACAATTTCCCCTCTGTTTTGCACATAGGCCAAGGAGCCATCGGGGTGAACTATCCTGAATTCGATATCAAGGGGCTTTTTTTCTTGATACATTGCCGTCAGGGCTTTTACAAAACCATCAATGTCATCAGGATGTACCAACTCGAAAAGATGCTTCCAGTTTGGCTCCTGCTTTTTGATTTTAAAAATATTAAACATTTCATCGGACCATGAAATCACATTTGTTTTCATGTTTCTCTGCCAGTTTCCGATGTGGGCCATTCTCTGGGCCTCGACAAGATTCGCCTCGCTTTCCTTGAGTGCCTCTTCTACCCGCTTGCGGTCGGTGATGTCCCTGGCAATGCCACACAGGCCGATGATCTCGCCGGAGGCGCCCCGCATCGGTACTTTGATAACATGGAAAGTTCTCCTCTCACCCCCATTCACCGGCTTGGTGTACTCCTCTTCGATGATCTCTCCGCCAAGGACACGAGAGTCCACTTCCCTGATGTGGGCACCGGCATCCTCTCCGAAGAGCTCCGCATCTGTTTGTCCAATCAACTCCGAGGTCGGGCGTTTAAAAAGTTGCTCCATGGCAGGATTCAACTGTGTGTATCTCAGAGAGCGGTCTTTAATGAAGATATAGTCCTCAGCTGTCTCGAATACGGCCCGGAACCGCTCTTCGCTCTCTTTGAGCGCCTCCTCGGCCCGCTTTTGTTCTGCTTCATCTCTCTTAAAATCGGCAAGCTGAGAGCGGAGCTCCTTAAGCTCTTCCATAAGCTCACTGTTTGTCTTTTTTTCGTCCTTCATAAAAATCTACTGCAATCCTAAAAGAAATACACAATAATCCATTATACTATAAAGAGCATTGCATCTTTTCGCAATGTTCTGGTTGCCATCTCCTGCTTATGCGCAGTTACAAACAATTTATCATATCTTCTAACTCAATAAACAATGTGATATAGGCCACAAAAAGAGGAAAATGTGTCGAATAAGTAAGAAAAATATCTTGAAAAACAGGGCCTCTAATGATAGGTTGATGTTTAAAACTTTCTATAATGACATTTTAAACGAAATTGTTTGAGATTGGAGGTGTGGGTATGAAAGATGAGTACGATGTAATCGTGGTTGGGTCGGGGCCCGGTGGTTCCACAGTGGCCAAGGAGATGAGCCTTCTCAAAAAGAAAGTCCTTCTTATTGAAAAGGGGGGAGATATAAAAAAGGTTGGGAACTTAGTGTCTTCGGTCTTGATGTTAAACCGCTTTGGTCTAACCCGTAGTCTCGAAAATAACTGGGTTGTCAGTGCTGCTACCTATGGGGGAACCACAAACCTTGCCGCGGGATGCGCAATCCCACCGCCGGAGATAATCTTTGGGCCCCACGGCATTGATCTTTCCAAAGAGGCCGAAGAGGCCAAAGATGAGATGTGGATTACAAAGCTCCCCGATGATCTGCTGGGAAAAGCAAACCTACGCCTTCTGGAGGCCGCAAACGATCTGGGATACAACTGGGACAAGATTGAAAACTTTATCGACCCGGAAAAGTGTGTGCCCGACTGTTCAAAATGCATGATGGGGTGCAGCAAGGGCGCCAAGTGGACAGCCAGGGTGTTCGGCGACGAGGCCCAAAAAAACGGCGCTGTGCTGAAACTTCACACAACGATCAATCGTGTTATTGTAGAAAACGGCCGAGCCGTGGGAGTTGAGGGGAAGGCATGGGGGAAAAAGGTACAGTTTTTTGGGAAGAGCGTTGTTCTCTCATCAGCTTCTGGAAATGTCCCCATCCTAAAAAACACAGGGATTGATAGGGCCGGCAAAAGCTTGGCCTGCGATTTTCTCAAATTTGTAGGCGGTATCGGCAAAGGCATTAACACCACAAAGGCAAATCCCATGACGGTGGGGACATTGGAGCATTACGAGTCGGACGGCATTCTTTTGACTCCCGTATTCCACAGCTGGTCAACTTTTGCCATGCATCTTCTCCTGATGAGTCCGAAGCGTCTGCCAAAGTTTTTCAACGTCTGGAAATACACAGGGATAATGGTCAAGATTAGAGACGAACTTGCAGGTGAGATACATTCCAATAGTAAATTTTCAAAGCCCGTAACCAAGAAGGACAACGATAGGTTCAACAAGGGTGTGGATATTATTAAGAAAGTTCTGAAAAAGGTGGGTTGTAAGGAGGATTCTATATTTGTTTCAGAACCGATGGGCGCCCACCCTTCTGCCTCATGCAGGATTGGTGATGTGGTGGACAGTAATCTTGAGACGGAGATTGAAAACCTGTACTGCTGCGATTCCAGCGTCTTTCCGGAGGCCATGGGTCTTCCCGTTGTGTGGACGACCGTTGCACTGGGAAAGAGGCTTTCAAAGCACTTGAATTCCGCAATATAAAGGAGCGTGGAAAGAAGCGCCTTATGGATTGAGAGAAAGTTGAAATAGTTAAATAGTTAAAATTGGGAGTGAACATGATTGAAAACGAGAGACCGTGGATTTTTTCCAAATATCCAGAACTGAAAGATAATGTCTCTTTTAAATCGTTCGGTAATTACCCCAGCGATGTGGATTATCTGAAGAGCCTCAGCAAAAAGATGGACTCAGAAATATATATAAAACGGGATGATAATGCGTCTTCCATATATGGCGGAAACAAGTGCCGAATGATGGAGTTTATTATCTCAGATGCCTTAAACAAGGGAAGAAGATCGCTCGTCACCTGGGGGGCGATAGGTTCAAATCAGGTGTTGTCATCGGTAATCTTTGGAGTGCGGGAGGGCTTTGATGACATCACCTCGATCCATAGTGAGCAGCCCTTCCATCCGTACGTCAAAAGGAACTTCCTCATTTCCACCTCCCTTGGCGTTAAACAGTTGTTGGGAGAAAACGATATATCGCTGATTCTCAAGCTCTTTACGACGTATATGAAGAAAAAAATTACGGGGAAAAAACCATACCTGATCCCGCTTCTCGGCTCCGCTCCCATCTCGGTACTCTCGTATTTTGACGCAGCCCTGGAGCTCAAATGGCAAATAGAGGAGGGGATTTGTCCGAAGCCGGATTACATATTTGTTACGGTGGGAACCGGGGGCACCGTTGCGGGATTGATCCTCGGTTCGATCATCTTGGGCGGCATCGGAGAGGTGGTGGGGGTCAGAAC
>JAUWME010000410.1 GCA_030613285.1 Candidatus Zymogenus sp.
AGAGACGATTCATATCCGGGTGGAAAATAGCAGTTACGCCGCCAAGACAGAGATATATCTTTACAAAAGCTCGCACCTCCTTTACGGCCTCCACTCTTACAACAAAAGTGGCGGTTTGTTAGAGTCGTACACGTATCGGAACATCAAGGTTGATGTGAGGCTTACAGATTACGATTTTGACCCAAAAAATAAGGAGTATGATTTTTGATGGGAAGTCGAAAGGTTGTCAGCTAATTAACAAAAAAAGTTTGACAAAGAATACAAAAAGGATATAATACTACCTGTTATCCATGCTCTTTGAATTATTATTAGGGATCGGCGATCGATTTTCATAGCATATGAAAAGCTAATGAAACTCGGTTTTCAGGGAAGACGGTGAAAGTCCGTCACTGCCCCGCAACTGTAAAAAGGGGGGGTCATTGTTAAAAAAGGATGAGATGGTAAGATGTATTCTTTTTTGATCACCCAAAAAGTCAGGAACCTGACCGATACCCAACAGGATTCTGCGTGTCCACCGTCAAAGCGGTAAAATGCAACGGTCTCAGTCGTTTAAAATGGATCGCTTTTAACAACAAATGGCACGCCTGTCTTCCGAGGGGGGGACGGCCTAATGAATCGGAGCCTTGCCAATCTTCTACCCAATTTTCAAGAAAAAGATGGGGTTGTCGGTATTATAACACTCGGCAATTGATAGTTGGCCATCGGCACTTGACTATTGGCACTCGGTACATGGCACTTGACAATTAACCATTACCTATTGGTATTCGAGTGGTTGGCAGATAGTTAATAGTTAGTAGCTGTAGAAATCAGTTGGATTAGTAGTTGGCAGCCAGTTACTAATTAACTATCTAACTTTCTGACTATTGCCTTTGAAGTGCTGTACGAATTCGATTTCAAACTTGCCCCGACCCTCCCCGGTCGGGGTTTTATTTTGAAAAGAAGATACAAATTACAACTAATCACAATGGCAATTGTAGCGGTTCAAATCGCAACCTTTGCAACATTCGCTAACGTTGCGATTGCCGAAGAAAGGCACCTCATCGACCAAATGGGTCGAAAGGTAGTAGTGCCAAAAAATCCCAAACGCATCATCTCCCTTGCTCCAAACATAACCGAGATACTCTTTGCCATCGGCGCCGGGGATAGGGTCGTTGGTGCCAGCGAATTTTCAAACTATCCTAATGCCGCCCGCTCCCTTCCAAAAGTGGGGACTTACATCAAGCCAAATTTAGAAAGAATCATTGAACTGTCTCCCGATATTGTAATCGCCACAGCCGATGGCGAAAAAGAAAAGGAAGTAAAAAAACTCCAGTCCCTGGGGATTGGGGTTTACGTCATCAACCCGACAGATTTCTCTGGGATAATCGCAACGGTGAGAGAGATTGGAACTCTTGTTTCCGCAGACGTCAAAGCAGAAGAGGTAGCCCGCGGGATGGAAAAAAAGATAAACGAGGTGAAAGAGAGGGTGTCGGGCCTAAAAGTGGTCAAGGTCCTTTTGACCTTTTCCATGGAGCCAATAATCACTATGAGCACAGGAACTTTTCAGGATGACATGATAAGAATCGCCGGCGGGACAAATATCGCAGCGGGTGTAAAGGTTCGTTACCCCAGATTTTCTGTAGAGGAGATAATCGTGAGGGCGCCTGAGGTTATCGTTGTAACATCGATGTCTCCCGGTGATGACCTAAAAAAGGCGAACAAATTGTGGTCGAGGTTTGGGACAATCCCTGCGGTTAGATCGGGTAGGATTTACATGATAAATTCCGACATCGTCGATAGGCCGGCGCCAAGGATTGGCGATGGGCTTTACGAGCTTGCGAAACTCCTGCACCCTGAAGCATTTCCAAAAGGAGGGGGGGAGTAATGAGAATTAGGGGACGTATTCTCATTTCAACCCTTATCCTCCTGGGCCTGATGCTCGTTGTGGCGCTGTTTTCATTGAGTGTGGGGACGGCAAAGCTCTCATTTTTTGATGTAATCTTTGCCCTTTTCAATCCAGAGGACGTTTCCCCTCAGGTAAAAACAATTTTGTTTGGGTTGAGACTCCCAAGACTTTTGATGGGACTCCTCGTCGGTGGGGCGTTGGCGCTATCCGGCGTTGTCTTTCAGGCACTGTTAAGAAACCCCTTGGCCGATCCCTTCATACTGGGTGTTTCCAGCGGCGCTGCCCTGGGAACTATCACCGTTTCTGTGCTGGGCGGGTCTATCCTTTTTAATATATTTGGAATAGATACCGCCGTTGTGGTAAAAAAGCTCTTTGCATTTGTGGGGGCGATGGTCACAGTCTACATCGTCTTTAAGGTAGCAAGGGTAAAGGAGCGTCTCTATCCAAACACGATGCTCCTGACAGGCGTCATTGTAAACGCATTTTTTTCTGCTGGGATAATGTTTTTGGTTTCAATTTCCGAAAGTGACAAGATACACGGGATTTTCTTCTGGCTGATGGGGGATATCTCCCTTGTTTCGTTTGATGAGGTCATCGTTGTCTTTATACTTTCAGTTGTCTCATTTGTTGCGATATTTTATCTTGCACGACCGATGAACCTCCTTTTGGGGGGGGAGGAGGCTGCGGCCTCCCTGGGTGTGGAGGTGGAAAAAATTAAGGTATTTCTCTTTATCCTTGCCTCGATTCTCACAGCGTCCGTGGTGTCGGTAGTGGGGGTTGTGGGGTTTGTGGGGCTTGTTATTCCCCACATGATGAGGAGGGTGGTGGGGCCGGATCATCGCATTCTGATTCCAACATCATTACTTTTTGGAGCTTCGTTTTTGGCCCTGGCCGACACCGCCGCAAGGACGATTGTCGCTCCTCTGGAACTCCCCGTGGGGGTGTTGACGGCTCTTTTTGGGGCGCCTTTTTTTATCTACCTTTTGAGGAGGGAGATGTGAAATTGATTGAGGGGCGGGGGCTT
>JAUWME010000429.1 GCA_030613285.1 Candidatus Zymogenus sp.
AAATTGAATTAAAAAAATAATATGATATTACAAACCATCCCTCACACACCGGAACCCAAGGTTGGGCAGGGCTCTCTCCGGCTTTAGGTGGAAGCGGTTTCTAATGGTCACCGGATATAAACTGTCAAAGGCGCCGCCCCGAACCACCCTCTCTGTCCCCACTTTCGGCCCCTGCGGGTTATCCCTTGGCGATTTCTTGTAGTACCCATCCCTGTACCAATCTCTTGTCCACTCCATGACGTTTCCGCCCATGTCGTAAACACCAAACCCATTTGGCAGGTAACTCATCACTGGGGTCAACGCCCCGAACGACCCGGCAAGGTTCGATCTATTGGGGTTGTAATCTCCCTCCCAGGGGAACTTGGCGCCCATCAATCCGCCGGCAGCCGCATATTCCCACTGGGCTTCTGTGGGGAGTCTCTTTCCACGATATTTTGCGTATTCGTTTGCGCCGTACCAAGTTACCGAAACGACGGGATATTCTTCGTAACCCTCCTTTGGGTGGTAACCACTTTTAGAATTTGCTTCATCAATTATAATATGAGATTTATCAAGGATAATGATTTCATTGCCATTTAGGGTTGTTGTTTTGATGTCATTTAGAAATTCAGCAAAGCGGACATTTGTGACCTCGTGGGCATCAATGAGAAAGGGGTCAACCTTAACCTCATGGGGAGGACGGCTGTTTTCCATACCACCATCAACTCCCATCGTAAATGTCCCACCGGGGATTTTTACCATCTCATCAAGCTCGGTGGCTCCTGTTGGCATCGTGGATTTAATTGCTACCAAAAAGAGAATTAGGAAGAGAGTTACCAAGATGGTTTTTGCAAAAGGACTTAAATGTATCAAGTTCAATGTTTTTTGCACCCTATTGGATATTGGTCTTCTCCATTTTTTCATATCAAATATTATTTCCATCGCACAAAAAAAACGGGCCCGCTTCAATCAGCGGACCCGTAAAGAGTTTAGACATATATTTTACATATATTTTGTCTACTTACTTGCCTTCAAAGGTATCAACTTGAAGCTCTTGACAACCTCTTCGTAGGTGGGGATCATCGATTCAAAGTTCTTGAATTCCCCAGAAGCCAGGATTATGTTGTAGACGCTCTTGTTGCCAACAGCGTAAATGAGCCAGCGGTGAATCTCTGTTGGGTCTTCCTTATCGACCTCTTTGTACCAGAATGCCCTGCCACCCTCAATTTTTAGGGCCTTAAGGTCTGTGTACTTCGGGTGCGGGGAGTTCATGTCATCCTGAACGGATTTCCAGTTGGCCTTGTAAAGGGTGTTGGGAGATACGTCAGGAAACCACATCCAGTTTATACTGATGCTGTTGGCTGATTCCAGGCCGCCGACGAGACCCCTGGAGAAGCCGCCCAGCATGGCGTTTCCTTTCTGATGCATCCATGTTGTACCCGCGTCGACCTTGGTATCCGGGGCGAGCTCAAAGTTCTCCGGAAGCATGAGTGAATAGCCGTAGTCAGAAGTCTCAAATAGTTTCAGCTTTACTTCATCTTGAGCTACTGCGAAAGACACACCCAGTAAAAGGGTGATTACTGCAAATACTGCAATCTTCTTCATTTTGTTAAAAACCTCCTAATGTTTTAAAATAATCATTTTACTTGATTAATTATACAATGATGTGACGAATATCACAAGTCTTTTTTTATATTGGGAAAAGGAAGGTACATAATACGGGAGAGACGGTAGGGCAATATTATATCAATGGTGGGGACGCCCCAAATATTTTGTACCTCAAGACAAAATCGAATAAAATTAGATTGAAATTTCTAATAGACCTTGATACAATATCATTAATGAAGAGAGAATTTTGTTGAAATTGATTAAATCTCCCCACCGCTAATTCATTTTTTGTGATGGACGTTTTTATTTAGAATGAACCAAATTGCGGTGTGGATAGTTTTTTAATAATCTGAAGAGGAGGTTAAAATGAGTAAAGAGCGAATCTACCAAATCATAATAGGGATTTTAGTAGGCGCTTTTATAGTATTTGTGCTTTTTACTTATGATATATCGATATCAAAGAAAAACAAAGGAGACAGAAATGATGGCGGTGACATCGTTGTATCAGAGGACAGACCAAGTTTAAATCCTAAAAGAGATCTCTCTACTGTTCCTCGAATGACGGTGAAGGAACTCAATGATAAGCTCGGCGATTCGGATGTGATTGTGCTGGATGTGCGAGATACCGGTCATTGGCTTTCCGCTACGGAAAAGATTGAGGGGGCGTTAAGGGAGGATCCGACAAAATTTGAATTGTGGTTTGAAAAATACTCCAAAGACAAGGAAAAGACCATCGTTACCTATTGTGACTGACCAAAGGATGAAATTACCAGTGCTCGTGTAGCACTCAATTTGATAGAAAAAGGTCACAAAAAGGTTTATACTTTAAAGGGCAGTTGGGAAGCATGGAATTTGCTGAAGTATCCTGTGGAGAAGGTTAAGAAGTAGTCGTTGCAAAGTTGATGAAGACTATCTTTTTTTAGTTTTACATAAAGATTTATTTGGTCTTCAGGAGAGGTTGTCATCGAAAAAAGAGATGATCCTTTTTACATATTTCTTTCGGTCGAGGAAATAGGCACCGCAGTGCTCCACATCAGATAATTTCCAGATCTCCTTTGGGAGAGGGGCGGCGTCAAACACCTCCAGCTGCTGGGATGGTGCAATGACACTGTCCCTTTCGCTTATAATAACAAGGAGGTTGTTGAGAGAGAGTTTTTTTGCAGAGCCGATCACATCAATGCCCCGG
>JAUWME010000196.1 GCA_030613285.1 Candidatus Zymogenus sp.
AATGAATAATAACTTCCACGATCGGGACTTTGTAGTATACAAGATCGTAAATGCCATATTTGTTTTATCTGCTTGTAAAATTAAAAGATGACGAAACCCCACACTGGGGGTCTATCACGATAAGGAGGGTTCTCATCTCAAGAGCCGCTATACTGGCGGCGAGATTTACGGACGTTGTGGTTTTGCCCACTCCACCTTTTTGGCTTACTACGGCTAATATTTTGGTCATAAAATTAACGATATTCCTTCTGTGGGGTTTGAGATTACATCTTTTGTTGGGAATTGGTCCCTGAACAGCTCTGCATTTTTAATGCTAATCCTATATTAATTTAGTTTTCTAATTTAATCTTCCTGCTGATCGTCCGAATTTTTTGTAAGGGATCCGGTCATCTCTACTAATAACGCAGTATTTTCCTTAAGCTTCTCTATCTCTTTTTTATCAAGCATCCCGGATTTCAACACCTTTTCCAAAATTTCACCCACATCCTTGTAAAGATGATGTATTTCGTTTATATGTTTGTGTAATTCTTGGGTGTCTTCTTGTGTAATCTCCTCATTTATATCATCTTGTTCGGCAGTGGTTCTTAAAAGCGCATTTAACTTTTCAAGACCGTATTCCAAGCCAGCCCGGGCCTGCTTGATTGCGAACACTGTCGTTTCAGACAATTCGATCTCTCCCAATAAAACTTCATTGGATATTTTTGCAATGTTTGAAAGTTCAGACTCTATAAGGTCAAGCCCCATATAGCGGGTTACGTTTAAGAGAGATGTTGAAGAGTCTTCGAGGTTTGAGATAATCTTTTCGGGAGAAGGTGAGGTTGAAAGGGTATCAAGTATCTGTGCGTCTTTGTCCAGAAATTTTTTTAGGCGAACAAGATAAATTTTCAGAAGCTCTGGATCGTCTTCGTATGTCTCAGCCATTATGTTACTTTCGGAGTTTTTGTCGACAAATGGTTTGCTCATAAAGGAGATTTCTTCAGAAGAGTGGGATGGGCCAAGAGTCTTTGGTAATCTCTCCATCCCGTGCAATCGATTCGGATTTAGAAAGTCCGCGATTTCTTTTGCAAGGGAGAGGGATATTCCTGTCACCATGGTTATTCGCGCCAAGGATGCTGTGGAAAGCGCTTCTATACTATCAAAACCCTCCTCCATAAGCGTCATGGCCCTTTCTCTGCCAATGCCGGGAATCATCAGAAATTTATCAATGTTTTCCTCGCTGATGGGTTTGTCAATTTTTTCCTGAATATCTTTGACTTTGTCAATATCCGACTCCAATGCGGGAATGCTTTCATTGAGTTCTTTAAATTTTTCCACAAGCCTGCTGAGGTTTTTTCTTTTATCGCCGGGGTCATCAAGAATATCAAGCAGATCGTTGAGAGATCCTTCAAGTATATCATCTCCCATTGTCCTCACAGCCCAGATAAACTCATTGATCTCAGATTTAAGTTCCCTTATTGTCATTAATGAAGGGTATGCAATTGCTCCTTTGAGCTTCTTTTGTATGTCCGCCATAAATTTGGGAGACATACTGCCGGTCATAATCTCCATTTCATCAACGATAGACATGAGGAAAATCCTTGAGTTTGTAGTTAGTGTGATGCAAAATTTGTAATTCCGTTTAGATTAACCATGTCGTAGACATTTCTCATTAGATATTCGAGGATACTTGCCAAGCTGTCGATGTCTGCCATTAAATCCACCACACCTTCCTTGACAGCGTTTTTGCCGATAAGCGGGAGAACGCCCCCCCCCTCACTGACGGCGATGGTGGTTCCCCCTCGATCTTTTATTGCCTTTAGACCACCGATTCCATCGTTACCGATTCCTTCCAAAAGGATTCCGATAACCGAAATGCCAAAGGTCTTGGCCATACTATCCATAATTAGATTGAGGGAGCCTGACACGTCCGGAACAGAGACAATTTTTCCTCCACCCTTGATATCTCCCTCAATCCCAAAGAAATCCATCATGGACATGGCATAACATACTCCGCCGACAATACTTTCTCCCTCAACCGCTCTTTTGATGGACCATTGAGTAAACTTGTCAAAGTTAAATAAAAAATGCTCCATTGCTTCCTGCGGTAAGGGGAGCGACAAAAAAAGTGCGGTGTCGTTTCTCCTCGGAAGTGTTGAGGCAAGCTTGATTGCTGATGAGATACCCACCCTGGGCACCCCCATTGTCATAAAATAAGTCGGCTTCTCTTTGCAGGATTCCCAACTTGGTTTTTCATAGCGAGTCAATTTTACTCTCTTCAGCCTTGTGATGTCAGCATTGGAAATAGTCTCGATAGATTGCGTAAGCTCCTTAAGGATATAATCGGGGGGTGTTTCTATTTCTTCAGAAGATAGTGAGATGAAATCGAGCATTCCAAGTCTAAAGGCGTCAAACATGACTGATGAAGTTTCTGAGGCGTTTCCAACACCGAGAACCGTATATGGCCCATGAAGCTGAATGAGCTTGAGTTGCCTCATCGAGGATTTATGGTCCTTAGAAAATCCGAGGATAACCACAACGTCCCCTTTTTTTTCAATCTCTACTGTGGCTTCTTCGGCATCGGAAAAGATACCTATCACCTGGGCCGAATCGTTGACCTTAAGAAGAGTTGCGATTGTTTTCCTCAATTTCTCATCGCCAATTACTATTGCTACCCAAGTTTTCATAGAATTAAGCCAATTCCCTTTAAAGGTAAAAATTATTTCAAGATGAACAGAACAAATATCCCCTAACTTATAAACCTAAATAACCAAAATTTCAAGTCTTTTTTTTCTTTCCCTTCAGATTTATAGGCATCGGAAAGTTCAAAATCGATAGCGAAATATTGAACTAAAGTGGAAACAATGTTGCAGTCTCATAGTAATAATCAATTCAAATTCTTATAATTTGACTATTCCCTAACATTTAGGGAGTTTAATTTTGTCGAGAGATCGATTATTTAACAGGAAATACCGACAGCCTCCCCCAGAGACCCAAAAATATATTCCCGGCTGGGGATTAGTCGTAAAAGAAAGCGGTTTTGACGGCCCCGTATTTCTCCTTGAAAACATTTACCTTTATCGCCTCCTTGTAGTCTTCGATGCGAAACTTATGCGTTACATATTGTTCAAGGTTTACTTTCTTTTCCCTTATTAATTCAAATGCCACGTCCCACGTATATACCCGCTTTTTTTTGTAATCCTGCATTCCGTATCCAAGAGTTCCCACCATTGTAATCTCTTTGAACCAGAGAGGTGTTAGATCCACCTTCTCGATGGCGGCAAGCCCAATCAATCCGTAAAAACCACCAGTTTTAAGCAATCTCAGCGACATCTGCATCGTCGGGGCGTGTCCAACGGTATCAAAGACCTTGTTGACACCACCCATGAGTATTTGATCTCCGATGATAGGCTTGTAAATCTTTGCTCCGGTCATCTCAGCGATTATCTCATATACAGTCTGTTTCTCACGGCCCGGGTAAATTATGGTATCTGCACCCGCTTTTTTTGCCAACTCACCACTTAAGCTTGACTTTTCAATGACTATGATTTTGGCCTTTCCCCCCAGTGCCCTGATGCTACTGATGGCAGACAGGCCCAAAGGCCCAGCGCCGATTACGAGTACGGTGTCGTTGTCGTCGGGAAAGTTTTCCATAACCGGGTGGAGCGAAGAACAAAATGCGTCTATCATTATTCCCGTCTCGTCGCTAACACCGTTGAGTTTATAAAGTTGAGACTTGTGGGCGAGAAAATAGGGGCTCCAGCCGCCGCCGGTTTCATTGGAATAGCCGGTGTTTGTGCCTTTGGCAAGTCTCCCCTCGGCAGAATTTTCGCAAACAGAATATTCTCCCCTGACACAGCTGGAGCACAGCTCGTCCATCCCCCGTGCCTCACAAGAGAGGGCTGGGTTTGCAACCACCTTGTCTCCTTCGGAGTAGCCCTTAACTCCGCTTCCAACCTCGGCAAGGGTTGCTGTGTTTTCGTGTCCGGGGATGAAAGGGAACGAGGCAAAAGGGGTAAGAGTGGGGCTGTCGGACATCTTGATGGCGCTTATGTCAGAGGCGCAGATTCCAGATAGTTTTGTCTTGATCACCACCCAATCTTTGTTAGGAGGTTTGGGCTCTGGTACCTCGGTAAGCTGTATCGGAGAAATTGGCCCCCACATTACGCTTTTGGTTATTGCTCCTCCAATCATCATTCCGAGAAATCGGGGAATACTGAAATTGTAAACTATTGCTTTCATGGCACCTCCAGAAAAAATCAGTTATATACAAAGTGTTACAAATTTGGCGAAAAAACTGTCTCGATATTAACGGGTTTTCCAAGTTCTTCTCTCAACTTTGCATCCTTCCAGTAAAGCTGGGCCTTTTCTGCCCACATCTTCATATGTTCCTCAATCTCCACTCTGATTGCCTCCATCTTTTCATTGTTGGCATCTTTCGGGACGTAAAAAGGACCGGCAAAAATATAGATGATTTTTGACCGTGGCGCTGGTATCCACATCCTATCCCAGGAGGGGAGTGTAAAGTGCGGCTTTGCGGCGACGCTCATCGCCATAATCGGCGACCCCGATTCTTTGGCAAGATGAATCAATCCCTTTTTTATGACAAAGGCGGGGCCAGAGGGGCCATCGACCGTGAGTCCCGCATGAAAACCCTCATTTTTGATAAGGCCAACCATGGCGGTGAGGGCCTCTTTTCCTTTCTTGTCTTTTATCTTATCGCTTCTCAAGCTTTTCCTTTTTGGGGCACCCCGAACCGTAAGAATTCCCACCGACTTCATGGTTCGAGCGCCGATCTCACCACTGTCTTTGTGACTGCTCATAATGACGTGGCGTTTATGACATACATACATAAAATAGTATGAGGCGTATCTATGCCAGTGGGCGTAAATAACTCCTCCCTTTCTGGAGATGAGTTCGTCTTCGATATCTTTTCCGATAACACTCACCTGTGAAGATGTGAAGAAAGACCCCACCATCTTCATTATGAACGGTACCCCGATTTTGAACATGAGCCGTCGAGTGGGTCTAAAGCGACTGTCATCGTAAGGACCAAAGTGCACCCCGTATTTCTCGCGGTCTTTGATGTCCCAGGGGAAATCCGTGCTCTTTTTTGTCATCGATAAAACAATTTCTGCAAAAATAGCGTTGGAAAATTAAATGTAAGACGTTATCTATTCATTACCATTGTTATAGAAATAATAATAGCAGAAAAACTTGCGAGGTTCAAACGAAAACTGCAATAGTGATATTTGAGGAGAAGGGTTTAAAAGTGTCTAAAATTGTATTTATCTCATTCGTCCCGTCCTCCAAGATAAAATTCCTGCAACATTTCGTTTTTCCTCAACTGCTCGGCTGA
>JAUWME010000380.1 GCA_030613285.1 Candidatus Zymogenus sp.
TGCCATCAGATGATTTCTTCGAGGCCATTGCTGCCTTCGGCGAGAAAAGAAAACCAAAGTTCCCCGGCACATAGCCCCCCTCCCTCTACAGGGGCTTCTGGGGTTGCTGGAATGTTTTAGAGGCTGCTGATATTTTTAATGATTGGAGCTACTGGGTTTGCTGGAATGTTTAAGAGGGGGTTGGGATTTTTAATAATTGGGGCTGCTGGGGTTGCTGGTGTTGCTGGAATTTTTGGGGACGGGGGTTGAGATGGTAGATTGACATGGGCAACTGGGCAAATTGGCCTTTAATTGCTGTAACCATTATTTCAATAGAAATATAAAAATATTTGAAAAACCCATTAAAGGAGGAGCATACATGTCAGAGGATTTAGTAAAAGCAAGGTTATTTCACTATACGGTACTTCCGCTGTTTGAGGAAATAGCAAAAAAAGACAAAGAGGCGAAAGGAATCGTAAAAGACCTTTCCGGCGTAATCAAATTTTCTGCACCGGGAGGCATTGCCGCTCAAGTGGAATTTACAAACGGGGGGATTGTTGTAACACCGGGAAGTGAAAAGAAATCGTCGATTAGTCTGCGTTTTCTGACCCACAAGGTGGTTTCCAACATGCTCGCAAAGAAGGGGTTCGGGATACCACTTCCTTATTGTGGTTTCACAAAACTGGGACTCACCAAAAAGTTTGAAAAGGTGGGCGATATCCTCGACAAATACATGAGTACCACAGACCCGAAAGGTGAGGCCAAGGACCTTGTCGCTACCCTTCTTCTTTATGCGGCGGTCATGGGGGCGGCACAGGTAGGTCAGGCGGACGAGAGCATCGCTGATATAGTAAAGAAGATCCCGGATGGAATTGCCCACGTGGAAATCAAAGGGGGTCCTTCTGTTTACATCGTTAAGGAGGGTAAGAATTTCACCGCCAAGAAGGGAAGGCCCGATGATTACAACGCCTACTTAGGTTTCAAAAATTTTGACATCGCCTATGCGATGTTCACCAATCAACTTGATCTTATGGCCGCTATCCCAGTGGGAGACATCGAGCTTTCGGGCTCCCTTGCCATAATCGAACAGCTCGCAGTCCTTATGGAAAAAGCTGGCGAATATCTCGAATAGCGCAATTTGGTGATTTAAAACAGTAAACAGATCAAAGTTTCGGAGGAAATAATGACTCAAGATACGGACAGATATAAAAATTCAATCAAGCTTTTCAAACGGGCCACAAAGGTAATTCCCCAGGGGATATACGGACACCTGACCCCGGTAATTACAGGCCCCTTGGCATCGCCTTACTACGTCGAAAAGACCAAGGGATGCCGATACTGGGATGTGGACGGCAACGAATTTATCGATTATATGTGCAGCTACGGCCCGATGGTCTTGGGCTACAACCACCCTGAAGTGGACAAGGCCGCCGATGACCAGAGGAAAAAAGCCAGTGTCTGCAACCATCCCGGTGAAGTGATGATTGAGCTTGCCGAGCATTTGAATAAACTTATCCCCATGGCCGACTGGACCGTGTTTGGCAAAAACGGGGCGGACATGACCAACCACTCCCTTATGATTGCAAGGCACCACACAAAAAGGAAAAAGATCATCATGTCAAAGGGTTCCTACCACGGCACAGCGGCATGGGCGAGCGGCGCGGGCCACGCCGGCGTCATCGACAACGATGTCGAAAATATGCTCTACATCTCATGGGGAGATTCAGAAGGATTTAAGGAGCTTGCCCAAAAACATAAAGGCGAGATAGCCGGCGCAATCTTCACACCCTATCACCATCCAACATGGGCAAATCAGGAAATGCCCCCAGAAGGGTTCTGGAAGGAGATCAGAAAAACTTGTGACGAGGAAGGCATCGTATTGATTTTAGACGACGTCAGGGCGGGATTCAGACTCGATCTCAAAGGCTCCCACGAGTTTTTCGGCTTTGAACCAGATATATCCTGTTATTGCAAAGCCATCGCCAACGGCTATCCCCTATCGGCCATGGTGGGGAAAGAGGAAATAAAAATCAGCGCCTCCAGTGTATTTTACACCGGCAGCTACTGGTTTTCCGCAGAGCCAATGGCCGCATCTTTGGCCACCCTCAAAATCCTAAAACGGGACAACGGCATCGAGAAGATGAGAAAGATGGGGGAACTTTTAAAGTCGGGGCTCGAAGAGATGGCCCAAGCCAACGAGCTGGAAATCGAGGTTACAGGTCCTCCACAAATTCCCTTTATGACATTTAAAGACAGGGGTGATTTCAGAAACAGCCAGCTTTTCGCCGTCGAATCCATGAAGCGGGGCGTATTTTTTCACCCGCACCACAACTGGTTTCTCAGTGCCGCCCACGAGAAAAAAGACATCGAAAAGTCCATCAACGTCGCCGATGAGGCCTTTAAAGAAGTCAGGAAGGTCTTCGGGGCGTCGGACATTTAAACATTGGAGTATCAAGATGGGTGGCCATAGATAGAAAGGTGTTGCAAGTGGTGTATCGCTAAAGATAAGTAGATATAGCTGTTATATTGAATTATAATGGTGTTACATGATAGAAGCTTTCAAATAGGGGGTATTGATCGGTAAATACTATGTAGTATTAAATACTGATCAATACCCCCTATTGTTTTAAAACTGTCGTGTCACTCTTAAGATAAAAGGTTAGTTGTAAAATAAATCACAAATCTAAAATGGAGGTTAATGTGGGGAAAAACGGTGTAGAAAAATTCATGGGGCAAGACAAGTTGATGACGGCAAAGGAAGCCATTGAAAAATTTATCCATGACGGCGACTCCTTTGTCTTTGCAAATTGTCTCTCCTCAATGCCCCTGGCCCTAACCCATGAGATTATCCGACAAAAAAAGAAAAAACTCATGTGCTTTCAGCAAGGGGGTATCGAGGAGATTGATCAACTTATCGAGTCTAAAACCATCGACAGGCTGGTTCTGGCATATAACTTTCGGGCCGGCGGAAAACGGCTGGTTACCCCAATGGACAGGGTCATCAAAGATGGGAGCTTGAAATTAGAGGAGATGACCAATCACACCCTGCTTTCGATGAGGAAGGCTGGGGCAATGGGTTATCCCTTTATCCCCGTGAGGAGCGGAATCCGGGTAACGGACGTTGTCAAGAAGGGGGGGTTTCTTAAAGATCAGAGGTTTGCCGAGGTGGAAGACCCCTTTACAGGAAAAAGTACCCTGGTGGTAAAGGGATATAACCCTGATGTCGCCCTGATGCACGTCCAGCGG
>JAUWME010000408.1 GCA_030613285.1 Candidatus Zymogenus sp.
CGGGGTGTATTCTTAATGGCGCCTACCCCTGCGGGGTGTATCCGTGATTTAAATAGGTTCAGTCAGCCAGTTGAGATTAATAATGCACGGCAGGCTGCCAGCTTATTAAAAAAACTGACAGCCTGTCGGGACTATTACGCTAAAACCTGCTGATGGTTTGGAGTGGTCTGATTTGTTTGATAATGGGAATTGACCAAATTGCCAATGGTAATTGCAATTGCAAAAGGCAAAAGGGTTTATTTAATTAAAAGAGAGTCAAATCGATAATATTTTTGGAGGTATTTCATGCTTGCAGCGGCGGAAAATATCAATGTGCTCGTAACAAAAATCGGTGGCGCAATCAAAGGCAGAGAAAAAAAGCCGATACAGGACCTTGCGGTAAAACTTGAGGAGATGGGTGCCGATATCTTGGACATAAATGCGGGACCAGCAAGAAAGGGCGGGCCAGAGATGATGGAGTGGCTTATAAAAACCGTACAGGAGGTTTCAAAGCTCCCCCTTCAACTTGACACCACAAATTCTGACGCCATCGAAGCAGGACTAAAGGCCTACGACTCAACTCACAGCCGTCCCATCATTAATTCCACCTCCATGAGGCAGGAAAAACTCGATGTTCTTCTCCCAATGACCGTAAAATACGATGCACAGCTGATAATCTTGATGCTCGGCGTCGATGGTATTCCCAGAGACGCAAACGAAAGGTGTGTGCTTTTGGCAGAAGGTCTCTTTAAGGCTCAGGAAGCTGGAATAAAAGAAGAGGATATTTACATTGATCCCATTGTACTTCCTGTCAGCTCCCAGCAGCAGCAGCTTGCGGAATGCACCCTCTTCATGGAGATGCTGCCCGAAATAGCGCCAAACGTTTTGACCACTGGCGGTGTCTCAAACGTTTCCAACGGCGTTGCAGACGAGCTTCGGCCAATCTTAAACCAAGTATACACAGCCATGCTCCTGAAGTTCGGGTTCTACTCCGGCATAGTTGATGGCCTCGATTCGGTAATGCTTGACATCTGTCACGGGAAGAAGGACAATCTCCTCTCTTTGGTGCATAAGGTCATGGACGGTGAAACTATAGATGACAGCTCCCTTGAAAAAGAGGAACTCGATTTTGTGAAGACAACTCGGGTACTCATGGGTCAATCTCTCTTTTCAGAATCTTGGCTCGATATATAAAAAAGTTGGAATCCTCAAAATTGAAGTTGAAAGAAAAATCGAATAAAAGCACAAACTACGAGGATGCCCTCAATGTGGCATGGGAGCTTTTTCGCAAAACGGATTTGAAGTTGCAGGCAGAGCGGTGTGGGGGTGTTGCTGTTTGTGGGGATTGGGATGAAACTTCAGCAGCAATAGATATTGGAGAGAGTGGGGATCGAAAGGATGATTTTAAGGGTGAGGTATCTGGGATTGAAGTCAAGTTTATGAACCGCAGATATCTCCTCTCAATAGATAATTCTGATGTGCTAACAGTGGGTGGGGAAGAAGTCCCCATCCACTACAAAATCCTCATCCTTCACTGCTTTTTGTACCACAACGGCAAGAAGCCTGATGGCCAGTGGATATCGTTTTTGGATATCAAGGATGGCCTCTTGTACTCCAACATCTACAAGTCCAGAACATCTCTGCCGCTAAAATATGCCTTAAAGGACAATCCAAGGCTTCTGATAGATGCCGCAGAGCACTTGGGCGGGGACAAATCCGATACCGGCGGTGATGTGTCGGCCACAATTGAGCCGTTTCATAATATGCCAATCGCAGTTATCTTTTATCAGGGCGACGAGGATTTACCCCCAGAGTCAACATTTCTCTTTGACAAGGGAATACGTGACATTCTGCCGGCGGAGGACGTGGTTGTTTTGGCCGAGTGTTTGGGAAGAGAAATTAGAAAGTACATTAAAGAAAAAGGTTAATAGAAGTTGAAAATCGCAGTAAGTGGAAAAGGTGGAGTTGGAAAGACGACGATAGCACTGTTTCTTGCCGACTATTTTTCCAAACACAAAAAGAAGGTACTTCTTGTAGATGCCGATCCCGACTCAAACCTCGCCGCGGGACTGGGTGTAGATCCCTCAGAAATCACGCCAATCTCCAAGATGAAGGAACTCATCGAGGAGAGGACAGGCGCCAAGGCAGGAACCGTTGGGGGATTTTTTAAGCTAAATCCAAAGGTGGACGACATCCCAGAGATGGCATGGCGGGAGATTGACGGCATAAAACTTATGGTGATGGGAACAATCAAAAAAGGGGGATCGGGTTGTATCTGCCCGGAAAGCACAATCTTGAGAGCGCTTATGCAGCACCTCGTTTTTGAAAGGGACGATGTTGTGATTATGGATATGGAGGCGGGGATTGAGCACCTTGGACGGGGGACGGCTACGGCAATGGATAGACTTATCGTTGTTGTGGAGCCGGGCAGAAGAAGCATTGAGACGGCAAAGAGGGTCAAGGCACTCTCTCAAGATATTGGACTTGAAAAAATCAGTGTTGTGGGAAACAAGATTAGAAAAGAAAAAGACAAAGAGTTTCTAATTCAAAATATGCCCGATTTCAACTTCATCGGTTTCATACCATTTTCAGACGATATAATCGAATCCGACCTTGGTGAAATGCCGTCTCAAATAAACGATCCCAAAGTTGCGGCAGAGGTGGAAAAGATAGCCTTGGCGCTGGATGTAGTCAAAGAAAATTAGAAAACTCTTGAGATGTGATTATAATAAAATTAATTTGTAATTTGTAATATTAAATTGATATATTGTTAATGCTGGAATTATAAAATGAGAGGGGGATAAAGTTAATGGATATAGCGGTAAAGCAGCAAAACGACTTCCAAGAGCTGCTAAAAGGCACAAAAAATGTGGCGATTCTGGCCTGTAAGCTCTGCCTAAAGGAGTTTGAGCGGGACGGCTCTGAAGAAGTCGATGATTTGAAGGAGGC
>JAUWME010000478.1 GCA_030613285.1 Candidatus Zymogenus sp.
TTCGTCCCTGAGGTAGTTATGGGTTACGCGGGAATATGAATTAACGACATCTGCAAAAGCATCAATGGAATCTTCGGGAACCTTGGCCCCCAAAAGCGTGGTTACAATCCCGATGGCCCCGCCGTCGATTACGGCCCCAATACGGCGGATTACACCGCTCTTTTTTAGGGCACCGATTCGTTGTATTACATCAACCTCCGAAAGCTCCTGGTGCGATTCAAGCCCGTCAGCGATATCCTTAAAAGGGCACGCAGTCAGTGGAAAGTTTTCCTGAATAAGCTGTAGTATTTTTCTGTCTATCTCGTCCAATCTTTTTCCAATTTTATGAAAACTTGCATTACACGCTAATAGTATATTGCGATTGGTCTTTTGTCAACTCAAAATGAAATGTTAAATTAAACTTAAAGTTTTAAAGGATATCAGCACAAATCAATATCAACCCATATTTTTTAAAAGAGTAAAATCATTTAACTCTATCGGTTTTACATATTATTCAGTCTTACTTTTTTTTGGGCTTTCTTTGCTTCGATGCGGTTACCTCCAACTTTTCCGCCTTGATTTTTGTGATACGGTTTTTTCGAACTTCCACCACAGTAAAAGCATACCCGTCTTTTTTGACAACCTCCCCTCCTCGCGGAATTGACTGAAGCCCACTGAGGACAAGTCCGGCAATCGTCTCGTATTCTTCAGATTCGGAGATTTTAAGCCCATGGAGATTTATCAGGTCTCTAATCGACAAAGAACCATCAATAATCATCGTGCCATCATCGACATTTCCAATTACTACAGATGTCTCAAGATCGTGCTCGTCCTCAATCTCCCCTACAATTTCCTCCAAGAGGTCTTCCATAGTCGCAAGGCCCGCAATATCTCCATATTCGTCAACAACGAGCACAAACTGGATTTTTTTCTTTTGCATCTCCCTCAGGAGGTCACTTATGAGCTTTGACTCAGGAACGAAATGAGGAGGCTTCATTATCTTTTTTATATCAAAGACCCTCTTTTTGACAAAGTTCTCCAAGACATCTTTGTTGTTTAGCACTCCCACAACATCGTCGAGGTTATCCTTATACACCGGGAAGCGGGTTTTTCCACTCTCTATGATGAAATTTAGAATCTTGTTCCTCTTCCAGTTAACGTCAACAGCCTGAATCATCGGGTGGGGCACCATAACATCCTTAACTTGCCTATCGGCAAAGTCAAATATCGAGTGGATAAGCTCATGCTCCGTTTCGTCAAGTACGCCACCCTCTTCACTCTCCTTTAAGATTAACTTTATTTCTTCCTCGGTCAAAAAGGAGTTGTCCCCCTCCTGCTTCATCCCCAGGACCTTGAGGACAAAGTGGTTAGAGAAGGTAAGAAACTTCACCAGCGGGGATGCAGCTTTTGCAATTAACGTAATTGGGCCTGCTACAAAAAGCGAGATTTTTTCGTTAAACCTAATTCCGAGGGATTTTGGCGCAAGCTCGCCCAGAACCAACATGAAGTATGAAATTATTATGACAACGACAAAGATGGAGATTGGCTGTGCAGCGGTGGATAGCGAATCGATCCCGATATTTTTGATTATTGGGGTTAGGAGTTGGACAGCGGTTGCGCCCCCAACGGCAGAAGCGAGAGAGCCAATGAGGGTAATTCCGATCTGGATGGTGGAGAGGAACTTATCCGGGTCATTTTTTATTCGCAGAAGCTTCTCGGCTTTGGCCTCTAACCTTGATTTCGATTTACTTTCACTGTCGACATTGCTTCTCAATGTTTTAATGCGGCTCTTCCTCATGGTGAGGATTGCCAACTCCGAGCCGGCAAAAAAGCCATTTGCCAAAATCAAGATGAAGATCAGGGCAATTTCAACAATAAAAGATGATATGTCAAGTTCCATACTAATAATGCTTAATCAAATAATTCAGTTCACTACAAAACAATTTTGTTAGCAACTCCAGATTTTCAAAATGTTGCCAGCAGTCTTTAAGAGAAAGGATTTAGCCGCTTTTTACTAAGTATATTACGCTGGGCTAATTCCATAAACAAATAATCGGCTGGGGGTGGTGAAATTATTATCGTCCCCAACCTGCCAATAAGCATTCTCCAATGCGATAGTTTTTTTGTATCGCCCAGCCCAGCACCCCCAACAACCCCAGCACCCCCAGCGATAGCCGATACTTACATATTAACATCAATATCTATATGTCGGACTTCTTGTAGGAGGACTTGATAATATCCTCTGTTACTTTTGGAACCACCTTCTCCGTCATTGTCTTTGGCTGATATTTCT
>JAUWME010000374.1 GCA_030613285.1 Candidatus Zymogenus sp.
TGGTGCTTATTCACCTTGGGCTTACCTTGAGTTCACGCTTCCTAAGGTAGGAACGTTTACTGTTGGTAAATTCCCCGAAACTTACGGTTCTGGCCTCGTATTCAGCGATGGCGGTACAGGAACTATCGGCCTCACCGGCGCACGCTGGGCAAACGCCTGGGGTCCCGTTGCGGTTTCCGTCCTTTATGCAAAGGTAGCAGATAGGGTTACTACCGCTGTTAACAGCACGTATAACTGGGATGCCAATCTTTTTGCCGCAAACGTGAAGATTACTCCCGCAGAGAACCATGTAATTGAGCTCTTCGGTGGATATATCAGGGACAACGACGCATCAGGCGCTAGTGGTGTTGGTGGCGTTTTGGGCAACTCATTTGCCATAAACACAAATGGTTTAGCTGGTGATTACAGTGCCAGCGTTGGCTTTGCGGGTATTGCTTACTCCGGAACCATCGCAGATATGATCAACATTGTATTTGAGAACAGCTATGTCTTCGGTAATGGCTCGCGCCACTACGGTGTTGGACTTGCAGCACCAGGTGCTGGTATTAATGACATGGGTATCTACGGCTGGAACGTCTACGCGGATGTTTCCTACTACAACGATCTTCTCACGGTAGGCGTGGCATTTATCATGGGTAGTGGTCAGCACCACTTCTGGAATGCCAATTCCTTCGACAACACCAACATGAACTACATCAGCCAGGATGACTTTGCCTTTAACAAGATTCTTGTTGCCGCCGGTGGAGGCACAAACTCCATTTATGGAAACAGCCTCTTTTCACAGGCAAGCATTGAGAACTTGACGGCAGTAAAACTCTATTTTGAGATTTGCCCCGTTGAGAAACTGACCCTGACTGCTTCAGTAACATGGGCAAAGTGGACAGAAGATGTGGGACAGAACTGGTTAGGTACAAGGGCTGGTCTGGTTACAGCCAAGGGTTCTGCATATCGCCATCCAGCAGCATTATACGGCAACTACGGATATCAGTCCTGGGATGCTGATGATGACCTCGGTTGGGAAATCAACTTTGGCGCATCCTATGAGATCATGGAAGGTCTGACCTATTCCTTTGACGCAGGCGTCCTCTTCACAGGCGACTCCTGGGATTACGAAAAGGCTGACGGTTCTCGCGGTGACTGGGGCGAAATCTGGTCTATCACGAACACTCTGACTTACACCTTCTAAGAAACTTCTAAGATTCTACACAAACAAAAACCCCCGGCCAGAAATGGTCGGGGGTTTTTTTTAACTGTCATTGCGAGGAGCGTAGCGACGCGGCAATCTCAATATACTTTTCCCATTAATGTCATTGCCTGCTTGACGAAGGAATCCTCCTATTATGTCATTCCCAACTTGATTGGGAATCCAGTCGATATCCTGTCATCCTCAGCGAGACCAAGGGATCCAGAATGATATTAAATGGATTCCCGCTTTCGCGGAGTAAACATTATGATTTTATATTAGCCTGGATTCCCTTTTTCAAGGGAATGACAGAAAAACGGGAATGACATTAAAGGGTGACATTCCCAACCTGTCATTCAAGAGGAGTTAGTCAGCCCAACGGGTAAGGCTAACGACGTGGCAATCGGGTGTTTTCTACCACCGGTCATTTAAAAAAACAGTAATGTTATAAACAGACAAAAATACTTATTCCAAAAAGAAAAATGTACAATAAATATCCTTGACTTAATGCAAAAATCGATTTATAAAAAGAGTGAAACAAATTGTTGGAGCCAATTATGTTAGAGAAGTTTCTTTATCTTTGCCCCGGATGCAAACAGCTGGACGCCCTAAAGACAGGTGATGATGGCATTGTTTTGTGCCAAAATTGCGGGATGAATTTTCAATTCGATGATGACTACAACCTTGTTTCCGAAAGTAAAGGTAAAAAGAAAACAAAGTCTCTGACAGAATGGTACAAAATAATCAGGAAGGTAAAAATAAGGGAGATTGAGGAAGAATCATTTCCGAAGATGAAGGGGGAGAAACTTTTTGCCAAGAGCAAAATGACAGAGCTTTATCAGGAGGTTCCATTCAAAGTTTTCAAAGGATACAAAGGCATAAGGGCGCAACTGTACAAATTCAAAAAGATTGACGAAGGAAACCTCTACCTCTCAAACAAAAGGCTGCTATTTATTGGGAATAAGGAACACTCCATCGGCATTGAAGAGCTCTCCTCATGCACCATAGAATCGCACATGGTAATTATAAATACAAAGCGGGGGCACGCATTTTCTTTTGAATTTTTGGAGGAGAGCGGAAAGAAGTGGGAAGATATAATTAGAGACAAGATAGTAGAGTTTTACGGGGTTAAAAAAATCAGAGAATTTCAACCGAAGATCGTTTTTTGAAATGTGTAAAAATTTTAAAAATTGAGAGGATACTATTGTGATACTTGATGTTATCTACTCGATAATCTTTAACTTGATTAAGTTAGGGATAAAAATAAAGTATAAAGTTACCCTTGAGGGGGTTGAAAATATCCCCAAGAAAGGCCCAATGATATTTATCGCCAACCATACAAGCATCGTTGATACCTTTCTCTTTGGATGCAATATGCCAAGAAAAGTCTACTTTATGGCGAAGAGCACAGAATATGAATCACCGGTAATAGGTTTCTTCTTTTACCTCTCCCGCGCCTTTCCCGTCAGAAGATACGATACCGACCCCGGCGCCTTGAGAAACGCATACAGAGTTCTTCAATTGGGCGAAATTGTCGGGATATATCCAGAGGGAGAGAGAACCTGGGATGGAAAGTTGCAGCCATTAAGGCGGGGAACAGTTCGCTTTATCCTGTCGGCCGGGGTTCCTGTAATAGTGGGGGGGATAAAGGGTGCCTACCAACAACAACCGAGGTGGGGAGGATTGATAGGTAGGCCAACAATCGAAATCAAGTTTGGAAAACCGATAGAGGTTTCAAAAATCAAGGGTGTGGATCAGAAAGATGATGATATAAATGCCCTAAACGACAGGCTTGTAAAAACGATATTGGAGTTGAGCGGGGCAAATACTTGAAATATTTGATATAGGAAGAATGACTCGATTTGAGGCCATTGGGTCGGATAAAATAGATGAAGGATTAAAGACCTGTTTCTGACAATTGACAGGTTTTTCCTTTTGTAGTATAATATCATTTTGAATTCGCATAGATATTGAAATTGATATTACAATAACCACGTTACCAACAAAATAAAAATGCCATTTTATGTAGCCATTATTCTTGGAATAGTTCAGGGGTTGACCGAGTTTTTGCCGGTGAGTTCATCGGGACATCTTGT
>JAUWME010000220.1 GCA_030613285.1 Candidatus Zymogenus sp.
ACTGATAATCCTGTTTCTCCTGGGGAAGTTTGATGGCTCAGGCCTTGTGCCAAGGGAAAATTCCGATATAACGACCCCATTTTTGACTATATCGTTGTAAAGCCCTTTGTTTTCTGACGGATAAATAACGTCGATGCCAGACCCCAAAACGGCAATCGTCCTTCCACCTGCATTAAGCGCTGCCCTGTGGGCCTTGGAATCTATCCCCGTTGCCATTCCACTAACTACAGTAATCCCTTTTCTTGCAAGACCAGATGCTATTTTTTCCGCCGACAAACTGCCGTATGTGCTGGGGTGTCGGGAGCCCACAACCGCAACGGGAAGTTTATCAACCTCGGCAAAATCCCCTTTAAAATACAAAACCGGCGGTGAGTCATATATCTTTTTCAGTCGCTGAGGATATTCTTTATCCTCAATGGAGATAATCTTTACACCACTATCTTGGACTTCTTTATTTTGCTCCTTGACCGATTCCCAGCCATTAAATGAAACTATGGCCTCAACCTTATCTGCTGAAATCGACGGGATTTCACCGATACGTTTTTTCCCCGCCTCAAAAACCTTCTGGGCACTTCCAAAGTGATTGATAAGCTTTTTGTAAGTAACGTTTCCAATCCCGCTAATTTGAGATAGCGCCAAGGCATAAATGGAAGAATCATTCATCATAGGAAAATAGTACAAAAAGACCATTCAAGTCAAGATAAAAAACGGCGCCGCAGAGCCCCGACGCCGTTAGGTCTCACTAAATAGAAGCCATCACTCAATCTGGAGTCTTATCATATCTCCAAGATGAATAACATCGTTTGATTTGCTTATTACAGCCGTGGATGTATATTCCCCCACATTAATAACCACAATCTGGCCAATGATGTCCGGCGGATATACAACTCTTTTACTATTGGGATCACCGCCTTTGTCCAACATCCTCTCATATTCTTCGGCGGTCAGCTTTCTTGTATTATATTTTTTGGTAATCCTTAAAACGTCAAAGACATTCCCAACCCTTACTCCATCGGCATATCCCCTGTCTAAAAAAACCACGTCATTATCCGACAGAAGGTTGTTTTTCAAAATGTCCATTGATTCCTTAAGAGAGAATATAATATAACCAACGACGGGATATTCCCCCTTTACAATTAGTACCTTTTCGTTAGTAAGCTTGTAAGGAGTAATCTTATCTTTTACCTTAATAACATCGCTTGCCGCCATGATAATCGCTGATGCCGTATCTTCACCCAGAGAGGTTATTTCCAAGTTACCAACAGCTTTAACTGCATACCCTACTTTTTTACGAGTAATGGGATGTTTTACTTTTTTGAGAACTGTGAAAATTGTAAACCTGTCATTCTGCTTTAATTCGATCATCCTCTTTTTCGGCAACTTAATAAATACGATGTTGTCATCGGTAATCATTTCTCTGTCGTGACGGGAACGAAAAATGAACCCCGAATCTTCAAGTTCTTTTTGTGAAATAAAACCTGATATATTGACTTTCGGAATTGTGTACATACCGTATGCTTTAAAAGTGAATTTTTCTTTTCGTTTTTCTGGCACAGTCACCGTTTCTGGTGGCGAACTATACTCCGGGAAAGTTAGTGTTTCCTCAGAGATACCCCCGTCGGTAGTGTCGGTTTTTGGTGCTTCTGTTGTTGGTTCTGTTTTCTCAATCGTCGAATCGGTAAGGTTTATTTTTTGGCCGATCTTCAATTTGTTGGGGTCTTTAATTTGAGGGTTCAACTTTAAAATATCCTGCCACTTTGATGCACTGCCAAGATGTTCTTGGGCAATGCTCGAAAGGGTATCCCCCTTCTTTACGACATATACGCCCGAATTGGTGGTTGGTTCCGTTGTGGTGTCATCTTGTGCGACTACTGTGACAAACGGAATGATTAAAAAAACGACCAATAGAAACATCAGTTTCTTGTTCATGAGCTTATACATAAAATGTCCTTAAAATAATTGCTATTTAAGTTCAATAAACCTTCTACGTGCAATGTCAGCGGCGGAGCTGTCGGGATATTTTGAGACCAAATTGTTTAATACCTCTTTTGCCCTGGCCTTATCTCCAAGTTCTGCGTACGAGAACCCAATCTTAAGAAGAGCGTCTGGAATTTTCCCTGATTTGGGAAATTTATTCTGCACGATCATAAAATTCTCCAGAGCAAGCCCAAACTTTTTTAGGGAATAGTAACACTCCCCAATCCAATAGTATGCATTATCTGTGAGATCATCTTTCGGGTAACGCACAACAAAATCTATAAAAAGTGGCAGGGCTTTTTCTACATTCCTGTTGAGAATTTCTTTCAGGGCGCTGTCGTAAAGAGCTTGCGGGTTATCTGTCGTTGGCTCTTCACTTTTCAAATCCCCACCCACGTCTTTTGCTACAGTCTCATCCTTAAAAGGGGGGACAACTGCTTCATCACCGGTTATTTTCTCTTCACTCAAAGGCTCTTCACTTAAAGTCCCTTTACTCGCATCAAGCCCACTTTTTGACGACTCATTTTCATATGCTTTGACTTTCTCGTTGAGCTTTGAAAGCTGAAGGGTAATTTCATCCACCTTACGCTCCAGATCAATAACGGCCCTTTCAAGCTCTCTGATGTTTCTGGACCTGTCGGTGTTCATTCCCGCGGTGGTAAGCTCACATCCAAAGGTTGACAGCCCCATGAAAAAACTCATAACGATTAGTAAGAGATATCGCTTACTGACACCCCAACCGCCGACACTCTGAGCGCATAGATAGTTACTGTCTTTGTCCATTCCTTCCCTCTACAACATATAATATCATATTACATCATATTATATTATATTGTTTCCTCGTCATAATACAACTCTCAGATATCATAAATACCCTATATTTTTGCTTTTGTCAAGAATATTTACAGATGATATTTGGAGAAGATTTCTATTTGTTTTATCGGGTTGTTTATGCTATAAATTAAATAAAGTACTATGCTTTTCATTGAAACTTTAGGTGGATTTATTTGTCATACCTAAAAATAGAAGGAGAAAAAAAATGAAAACCAAAAGCATTGGAATCGTACTTTTATTAATACTTTTTACAATTTTTTCCCTCAATTCTTGCAGCGAGGCGGAGGAAGCGCCTTTTTTTTCCAAAGACACGACTAAAGGCTATGCCATGGAGCCTACACCCGGAGAGGCGCCATCCCTATCCCCTCCATCCCCAGATGACACAATCAAACCCTCTGATACAAACTTGCCCAATACCAACACTATCGAAAGAAAAATCATAAAGAGGGCTCAAATATCGATCAAGGTTGATGATTTTCTTAAAGCAGTCGATTCCATTGAAGAAATGGTAAAATCAGAGGGTGGCTTTATCGCCGACTCCTCATCTTATAAGTCGGACTTGGGAAATATAAGCGGCAAAATCACCATACGAGTCTCCCCCGACAATTTTGAAACGCTCATCAAAAAACTCGACACATTAGGCGATGTCAAATCGAAGAGTATCTCTGGAGAGGACATCACAAAAAAATATTACGATCTCGAGTTGAGACTTGGCACTAAAAACGAAATGGCAAAAAGACTACTGGAACTGCTTAGAACGCGTACCAACAACGTCAAAGATCTTCTGGAAGTGGAAAGAGAGCTTGGAAGGGTGCGTGAGGAGATCGAAAGCATCAAAGGAACTCTCAGATATTACGACAACCTTCTTGGCCTATCCACGATTACCCTTTCCCTTGAGGAACCGGTGCCGGTTTCCCCTGCTGGAAATATCTGGGAACCTTTTAAAGAAATGCTTCGCGATGCCCTTGAACTTTTGGCTATGTCAATAAGATCCCTGATCCTCTTTCTCGTGGCTATCTTACCTTGGCTCATTTTGGCAGCGATAATCTTTGTTATTGTCAGGAAAATTGTTAGAAATAAAAGAAAGGTGAATCAAAATCAAAATATTAAACAGAAAAAATAATTGGAGTGATTCTTCTCGGAGGGGAGGACGTAATATTCGTATAATATACTATTTCATTCTCAGTTTGACTGGAAATCCATAATAATATTTACTGAATTCCCGTTTTCTAAGAGAATGATTGTATGATTTTATATTAGCCTGGATTCCCGCTTTTTGCGGGAATGACAAATAATTATTTTGTCATTGTCTGTTTATCAAACGAATCCTTTCTATTTTGTTATTCTCTGCGAGACAAAGAAATCCATATTAATAATGCTTATATATGTTGTCCCCTGCTCTCAATATAAAAAATGACAAATATCCCCTTATACGAAATTGTCCCAAACTATGCCCTCCTCTCAGATGTCGTTCAATCTTCCGGGGATGACGTTTTTCTTGTAGGCGGCGCAATCCGAGACTACCTGATAAACCTGTCAGGACCAAAACCGACGCACCCTCACCCAGCAGTTGCCGATTTTGACTTCGTCGTCTTCGGTAATGATAATTCCCAAAAACTGGCGGAGATGTGGGCGACGGCCATTTCTGGAACCCTTGTTATCCTTGATGATGTAGAAAAAATTTACAGGGTTGTTTCAAAAAAAACCGTTTTTGATTTTTCATCACCCAAGGGGAAAGACCACAAGTCTGATGCCGAGGCACGGGATTTTACAATAAATTCCTTAAGTGCCGCCTTAATAACCAATATCATCCACAAAAGTGCCGATGGCCCACCTTACAGCGCAACAATCCTCGATCCCACAAAAATGGGTCTAAACGATATTGAAAACAAAATAATCAGAGAATCTCACAAGGCCACTTTTGTCGATGATCCCTTGAGACTTGTCAGGGCATTCAGGTTTCTGGCAACTCTCCCCGGCTTTGAAATTGACGAG
>JAUWME010000135.1 GCA_030613285.1 Candidatus Zymogenus sp.
CGGCGGCAGGCCCGGCCTTTGAAGGCTCCCAGATACGAGACGGCATGAGGGCGGACTTCGGGGCAATTGAGGGCGTCGTCATAAATGGCGATGACATCGAGCTTACCGTCAAGGGGGATGGCGCCGGGGACAACAATGAAACCCCAGTTGGAATCTGCGGCTCCGGGATATTTGATGCTGTCGACCAGCTTATAAAAGCCAAGGTTATAAAAAAGAACGGTCGCATCACCAAAGATGACGTCTCGCCCGTGCTTGCCGAGAGAATACAGCGAATCGATTCCATTGTGGAATTTATTCTTTACAATGAGAATAATAAAAGTAGCGATGTGAAAACGTCCCCTACAGGAGGTTCCCAAAAAGCAATCGGGATTACCCAAAAAGACATAAGGGAGATTCAACTGGCAAAGGGTGCGATGCGGGCCGGTGTTGAGATTCTCCTCGGTGAGTTGGGAATCCAATGGGATGATATTAAGACGGTGCTCATTGCCGGGGCGTTCGGAAATTTTCTAAAACCCGAAAGCATCGTCGGGGTGGGGCTTATACCCAAGGAGATGAAAGAAAAGATTAGATTCGTTGGAGATGCGGCCCTCACCGGGGCCGTCGAGGGGGTGCTGGATAAAAAAGTTGACAACAACAATAGTAATATTAGAAGCACTAATATTAGCGCTAAAAGAGGGATTGAACGGCTCGCCGAGAACATCGACTACGTTGAACTGTCCTCCGATAAAAGCTTCAACGACCTCTTTATAAAGAGGCTCCCTTTTGAAGATTAATATTGACAATTGATATTTGAGATTGATATTGGAAATTGATATTTTTTGATTGCGTGTTTGAAGTTTGATGTGTTAAAGTTTGATGTAGATATTGCTATGCTTTTTCGCCAGTAGATAGTAAAAGATAAAGTTATTGACAAAAACTACCTGTCAAGGATTAAACCATGAATGATGACAAAAACGAAAACAGCAGACTTGATCTCATCATCGAGGAGCTGAAGGCCCTGAGGGGCGAGGTATCAGGAATAAAAGATAGGGTCAACACTCTGGAGGGGAAACCCGCCCCAGAAGAAGTACGAGAGCAGGCACTGCACACCGATACCCCACCCACACCACAGAAAAAGCCCGAAAAGATGGCGCCACCACCAAAGATCAAGACCCCCAAGAAAAAGGGGGAAAAGGGTTCCCTCGAGGCAAAAATAGGGGAGAGATGGCTCAACCGCATTGGGATTGTGGCGGTGGTTATCGGCATGGCGTTTTTTGTCAAGTACGCCTTTGACAACGACTGGGTTGGCCCTACGGGAAGAATCGCATTGGGAATCATGGTGGGACTGGCCCTCATCGGCGGCGGGGAATATTTGAAGAAAAAATACCGTTTTTACTCCCAGGGGCTTGTGGGCGGAGGGGTTGCCATTCTCTATGTATCGATCTACGCTGCCGCTGGCTTCTACACAATTATCTCTCTAAACACAGCCTCGTTTCTAATCGTCTTGATCACCATCTTCTCCCTATTCCTCTCAGTCAGGTACGATGCTTCTGCCATCGCCGCCCTTGGATTTATTGGCGCATTCCTAAACCCTTTAATCCTAAACGAGGGAAAACTCGAACAACTCCCCACCCTGCTTTACTTGGTGATTTTAGACCTCGGTATCCTGACATTGGCCTATTTCAAAAAATGGAAATATCTGAACTCCTTTGCATTTATCGCAACAATTCTCATCTTTGGAATCTGGATCGACCAGAGCTACAACCTCAAACATGACGTGGAAACTACCCAGTTCTTCTTCACAATTTTCTTTCTCATCTTCGCCTCCTTGGCCTTTTTCTACAACATCGTCCACCGCACAAAAACCTCGTTGTTCGATATCACCTTCATCTTTGCTACAGCCTTTACCTACTTCGGATCAAGCTACGCCAACCTCAAGGGCTATTACGGCGATTACATGGGCCTCTTTGCCGGTTTAATGGGCATTTTCTACTTCGGCATGGGACTTTTGACCTACCGCAGAAACGAAGGCGACAAACGGCTCATTTTGACCTTTCTTTCTGTAGCACTGACTTTTCTAATATTGATGATACCCATACAGCTTGACAAGAACTGGATTACCATCGGCTGGGCATTGGAGGCCGCCGCCTTGGTATGGATTGGAATCAGGGTCAACAGCCGAGGGATAAGATTTGGCGGGGTGGTTCTTATGACATTTGCAATCGGAAGACTCCTGATATTTGACTTTACGAGTATCAGCATCAGTCACCCCACTTTTATTTCCTTTTTCAACGAGAGGTTTTTCACGGCCCTCTTTGTCTCTACTGCCCTCTTCTTCGTTGCGCTAATATATTCAACTTTAAAGACGTCAACAGAGAAACCCGCGTCAAAAGGATCGGTAACTCCGCAGGAGAGGTCAGCCATGGGAACAATCCTATTTGTTGCAGCAAACCTTCTTCTCATCACCACCCTCTCGGTGGAATTTTACGATTACTTTCAAAGCAAGATAATAGCCATGGGACCTTGGCCAATTGAATACGATTATAATTATAATACCACCATGACTGCCTTACGATACGCTCAGAAACTTTCACTTTCCGCAGTTTGGGCTATCTACTCCATTGTTCTTGTGGTTATCGGTTTTATCAGAAAGCACGTCCCCGCAAGGATATTTGCCATTGCGCTTTTCGGCATTACGATTTTTAAGGTATTTATCTTTGACCTATCGGGTCTCGAAGATGTATATCGCATCGTGTCATTTATCGGACTGGGTACAATACTCCTTGTTGTCTCTTTTCTCTACACCCGCTACAAAGACCAAATAATTGAGGCCGTTGTTGGCGAAGGAGTGGAAAATGAAAAATAAATTGAAAACCAATGCTAATATTAACATGACTAAAGACAAGATTACTGGGGTCTCTCTGCTGATACTTCTAACCCTTTTAATCATCACTGCTGTGCTGACCCTGACCCCAATAGCAGCAAACGCCGCCTCCCCTTCCCACTATCTCTACCGTGCACAAGTTCAAGGGGACAAGAGCGATTATATCTATTTTAACATTACACCTGAAGTCTACGACAAGTCCCACAAGACACTCTCTGACATCAGGATATTCTCTGCCGGGGATAAGGAAATCCCCTACTTAATCTGGAACATTACAAAACAGTGGCACCGGGAAAGACTGGGTGTGGAAATACTAAATAGGTCGTACATAACGAAAAGCCACACCACCTTCACCCTTGACCTTGGAGCGGAGTACTTCAAAACAAACAGGCTGAAGATTGTCACCACGAGTATCGATTTTACAAGGAGGGTAACCATCGAAGGCTCCCCCGACAATCGGGAATTTGTAACCATCAAGAGTGACGCATACATCTTTGATTATACAACGGAGCACAAAACATCCGGCACAGAAATATCTTACCCAAAGACAGACTACCGCTATCTCAAGGTAACAATCTACGATAACGGAGAGGAACCTCTCCAAAACCTCGGTGGAGAGGTCTTCATTGTAGAAGTAACAGAGGGGGAAATAGTATCGTTGGAGTCTGATATTAAGAAAATTGCGCAAAAACCGGATGAGACAACCACCGAAGTTATTATCGATTTGAAATATAGAAACATCCCTTCAGACTCGATAATCTTTAAGATTGATGACAAAAACTTCAGGCGCAGTGTTCAAATTTTGTCGAGCAACATCGACGATGCCGACTTATATCGAATAGTAAAGAAATCGGATATACTCTACGACATCAGCACGCCAAAGTTCTCAAGGGAAAAACTGACCCTTGACTATCCCGAAACCCAGGGGAGATACTTGAAGGTGATTATCAAAAACAATGACGATGCCCCCCTTGCAATCAGTGGAGTTGAGGCGCTGGGGACGCCAAAAAAGATTACCTTTCTTGCCGAACCGGGGATGTCATATTTTATCTATTTCAACAATGACATGGCTCCCACTCCCACCTACGACATTGAAAATACATTTTCCTACATCGACCTAAAATCAATTTCCCAGAGAACGGTGGGAGAGATTGAGGAAAACCCCAACTATGACCCCATCAAGAAAATAATTCCATTTTCGGAAAGGCATCCGTGGATTCTCTGGGGGATGATTATCTTCATGGTTGTATTTCTTGGAGGAATAATTATCAGGATGATGATGAATCTATCAGATGAGGAGGACGGCGAGTAAATTAAATATCAGTAATTTTTTCTGCAACAATTTCTTCCTTGATTTTTCCTCAATAAATTGATATAAGTTATCGGTTCAGGGATTACTTTTGCCCAAAGGTTGCTTTCGGGTAAAAGAGTCATTTTGAAACACCTACACTATTTTATAAAAAAAGACCCTTTAATAAGGGCTATTTCAAAGAAACGGATTTTCTGTTTTCTAATTAAAGTTGAATTGACCAATAGGAGGAAAACTCAATGAGTAAAATCAAGACTGCGTTGATTAGTGTATCTGACAAGAGTGGATTACTGGAATTTGCAAAAAAGCTGGCATCGATGGACGTAAAACTCATCTCCACCGGCGGCACCGCAAAACTTCTTGGTGACGGTGGACTTGATGTCACCGACATCTCCCAATATACCGGCTTTCCAGAAATGATGGACGGAAGGCTGAAGACACTGCACCCCAAGGTTCACGGGGGGCTTCTGGCAATCAGGGATAACGACAAACATATGGAAAAGATTAAAGAACACGACATGACCCTAATCGACATGGTCGTTGTAAATCTATACCCGTTTGAGAAGACTGTGGCAAACCCCGATGTCAAAATTTCAGACGCCATAGAGAACATCGACATTGGCGGGCCAACCATGATTCGGGCTGCTGCAAAAAATCATAAATTTGTAACGGTCATCGAAGACCCAGCCGACTACGACAAGATATTAGCCGAAATGGAAAAAAATGACGGTGTGGTTTCTGAAAGTACAAACTTTGAACTTGCAAAGAAGGTCTTTGTCAGAACAGCGGCATACGACGGTGCAATCTCAAACTTCCTCACATCTTTAGATGAAAACAACAAGCGTGTCCGTTTTCCAGAGAGCCTGACGCTTCAATTTCAAAAAGTACAACCATTAAGGTACGGCGAGAACCCGCACCAGAAGGCGGTCTTTTATAAAGACAACGAGGACTACCCGTCCACTGTCCCGGCTGCCCAGGTGCTTCAAGGCAAAGAGCTCTCCTACAACAACATCATGGACACCGATGCGGCGATGGACGTTGTCCGGGAATTTGATGAAATGGCAGTCGTCATCATCAAGCACGCAAATCCTTGTGGAGTCAGTGTAGGGGGAGAAAAACTCGTTGATACGTACAAAAAAGCGAGGGAGACAGATCCCGCTTCTGCCTTTGGCGGCATCGTGGCACTAAACAGAGAAGTGGATCAGGATACGGCAGAAGCACTGGTGGAGACATTTCTGGAGGTGGTGGTGGCGCCCGGTTTTTCCAAGGAGGCAAGGGACATCCTGGCCTCAAAGAAAAACCTGAGGCTCCTCATTGTACCAACAGGAGCAGCGGGGGATGAAGACGGTTTTAACATAAGGCGTGTCCACGGAGGAATTCTTGTCCAAGACTGGGACGCCATAGATATGGGCGTTAGGGAGGCAAAGGTCGCAACAAAGCGCGCTCCCACTGAAGATGAGTGGAAGGCACTGGAGCTCGTTTGGCGTGTAACAAAGCACGTCAAGTCAAACGCCATTGTCTTTGCCCGAATTGACAACAATATTGGCCAACTTGTGGGCGTAGGTGGTGGACAGATGAGTCGCGTCGATTCTGTGAACATCGCAAAGATGAAATCCCTGTTTCCCACCAAGGGATGCGTAATGGGCTCCGATGCCTTCTTCCCACAGACGGACGGAGTTGAGGCGGCGGTAAAAGCCGGCATCACCGCCATCGTCCATCCGGGAGGAAGCATAAAAGATGACGAAGCCATAAAGGTAGCCGACGATAACGATATCGCTATGGTGTTTACGGGCCGTCGCCACTTCAGGCACTAATCTAAAAAAACAAAAGGGTCATCCGATTATTACGTACCTGAACAAAAGGAGAAAATGTTTTCAACTATACTCGGAGAATAGTTAAGATAATCAAGGCAATGGGTTTAAACCCATTGCCGAGGGCCAAAATAAAAACTAAAAAATAAGAGGGAAAAAGATGAAAATATTGATCGTTGGTGGGGGAGGCAGGGAACACGCTCTTTCTTGGAAGCTTAATCAGGAGGATGCTGTTTCCAAAATATTCACAGCCCCCGGAAACGGAGGCACCGAAAAGATTGGAGAGAATGTCCCCATTTCAGGAAATGACATTGAGGGCCTTTCTAACTTTGCAAAAAGTGAAAATATCGACCTTACCATCGTTGGGCCAGAGGCCCCCCTGACCCTTGGAATTGTCGACACCTTCAATGAGCTTGGGCTTACGATCTTTGGGCCAAACAAGGCGGCCGCCCAAATTGAGGGATCAAAATCGTTCGCCAAAAACCTGATGAAGAAATACCACATCCCCACGGCAGATTTTGAGGAGTTCACCAATCCCGTCAAGGCAAAGGAGTTTGTCAAAAAGATCGGGGCGCCCGTTGTGGTCAAGGCAGATGGCCTTGCCGGAGGGAAGGGAGTGATCATCTCAAAAAACATCGTTGATGCCCACACCGCTATCGATCGTATTATGGTAAATAAAGAGTTTGGTGACGCCGGAGACAAGGTGATTATCGAGCAGTTCCTCACCGGGGAGGAGGCGTCGTTTCTGGCCTTTACCGAT
>JAUWME010000282.1 GCA_030613285.1 Candidatus Zymogenus sp.
GGAGAATGGCCTAAGGAGGTATTTGAAAAAGCCCGGCGCCTTTCTTATGAGCTCGACGACGGTATAAAAAAGTTCGCCCAACAAACTTTCGGCACCCTTACATATATATCCCTCCTAAAAACCACTTTTGCACTGATTGACGTGCCCTACTCGGCGGTAAAAAGATACTTACTGTTGGGGAAAACTCCCCCCAAAATCGTTGATGAGCTAATTACAAAGACGTTTTTTGCCATTATTGGAGGAAGAGGTGAAGATATATAATATCCATGAGCGAAAATTTCATGTGGCCCCCGAAAAGGTAGGAACCTTGATAGACAGTCTGGCCAGCAAAGACGACCGCCTCTGGCCCAAAGACAATTGGCCACCCATGAAATTTGATATCCCAATAGGGGTGGGAGCAAAGGGGGGACACGGACCGATAATTTATTCCATATCTGAATACATTCCCGGAAAAAGGATTGCCTTCGTTTTTAACAACTCTGACTTATCGAAGGGTCTTGACGGCCGTCATTTTTTCGAGGTCGTTCCCCGTCGAAAATCCGTTGTGCTTCGCCACGTAGTGGACGCCGACTGTAATTTGAAGACTTGGCTTAAATGGCATGCTTTCATCGGCCCCCTTCACGATGCACTCTTGGAAGACGCCCTCGACAACGCCGACAAAGAGTTGAGCGATCATCCCAAAAAACCGTCAAGGTGGAACCTTTGGGTCAGGTTTCTCCGCCGAATTATGTCCCGAAAACGCTAAAACAAGCTCAAAGTCATTTAGACACCCATCCTCTTTATGGAAAACAACGCCGGTGACATCACTGACCATAATTTCGGCAGAAGACTCTTTAATACCGCCAATGGATCAAATTGCTCAAATGAACCAAAAACTTAATAACCTAAAGAGATATTACAATTACACCCTTTAATGGGAGGAGAAGAAAGCGACCCTGCGGGTCGCATCTATCCTTATTAGTTATGTGGGTTCATTTATTCTGGACTTTAAATTCTTAAATATCTGAAAAACAGCAACAGTATTTACTATAAGAAATATGCCATCAAAAGTAATATTGATTGTACCTTTAAAATCTGCAAGCGCCAAAAGATAAATCATGACATAAATTACAGCTCCACCTGTAAGAAGGCCAAAAATACTACCAAGGTAATGGTTGCGATATAGCAAGATAGAAGTTAGGAAATAGAATGGAATAATAAATATGTCTGGGTACATTAGGGCATAGTACGCCTCCACTGGGAAGGCTTCAGGACGTTGCCAGCTGCCATTTATCACAGAAATTATAACATAAGCCTGAAATATTCCGAAAGCTGCAAACCAGATTATTGGTATCCATAGTTTATTTCTATTTTGATTCATTTTTTCTCCCATAACGCTGAATTAACCGGCGGTTATAATGAAAGTTGTATATAAAGTCAAGCACTTTTTCATTTTTAATTTTAAGCCTGATATGAGCCTCTATCCAAAAGACGAGATATTGCATTTACGCCTTTCAACGGGGGGGAGCGAAGAAAGCTCCCCCCCCTCAAATGATTTCTTCTTTTGACGTAACAATCCCCCTCGGCAACTCCACCACCAAAGCCTCAAACTTTTCACCAATTCATCCAGACCTTTAACAATCTACTATTCCTTGATATGCTTGTGGGGGCCCATAAGGATAAAGGCAATGGCAAAGAGGAGACAGACAGTGACAAAATTTATGAAAGATCTGGGATAGAGCTCGAAGACGAAAGGAGACAGTCCGAAGACTTTCACCACGATCCCTAAAATAAATCCCACCAAAGCCGTTAGTATAAAGAGCCATGCAATCATTCTCATTTTTTACCTCCTTTAAGGTATTTAATCATAAAAAACTAACACAGGCAAAAGGAGGTCTTTGAGCATCCCTCCAAACCCCGTTCTATTTCTACACCCATTTTACTACTTCTTTAACAGTACACCCCATCTTTTCCAACCCCGACATAAGTTCCATCCTCTTGGAACGATCAAGAATAGCGTAATCGAATCCCATTCTTAGACGGTGCTTTATCTCGTGAAAATCAATTTTTAGGAGTTGCGCGAGCTTCTGGGCAGCCTTGTTTAGGGTAACTTCGTCCCCTGGGCCAATGATATTTACATAATATTTCTTTGAAAATTTGTGATTGCAGAATGGACAATCCCCATAGGCCCCGTCGATTAGCTTCTTACAGTCGGGGCACTCCTTGCTGTTCTGCAATGCCTCTGCCCCTGCATCCAAAAGTGGTGATGCCTTGATGATAATACTCTCTGCACTGACTATAAGCTCTTCTATTGAACTGATAAGCTCCTTTTGTCGCCTCTTAATACTCATCAGCAGAAAGGGTATCAAAATGAGGGCAATGATACTCACGATTGTACCAAAGACAAAGATTAATGGGAACCAAGAATACGTCTTAAATATTACTTCCAAGTTTCATCTCCGAAAGTTTTACAGCAAGGTCATTAATATAAGTTGCGCCCTTTTTACCCTCTTCTAATATTTCCAACCAATCTTTTGGGATACCATCAACCCCGTAGTAGGCCCCGGCAATGGCGCCCGCCATAGCTCCTGTTGTGTCAGCATCCCCACCGGCATTAACAGCGATGATGACGGCATCGGCAAAGTTATTTGACAGGAGAAAGGCCGAGATGGCAGCGGGGACGGCACCAACGGCACTAACATCTCGTGTAAAGTTTGATATCAAAATGTCAATTGCCCCTTCAATGTCGGTGGACACAAATCCTTTAAGAGGTGAAAGCATGGATGAAAATTCCTGACTGATCCCGGAAACTGTTTCGACAATCTCGTCAACATATCCGGTAATGTCGATTTCCTCGCCTTTGATTGCAGCCCCGGCGGCAAGGGCCACAGCCGTAGCCTGTGCCACTGCACCAGAAACCCCCAGTGGGTGTTTATGGGTTATCTCTGCGGACTTAACAGAATGATTTATCAACTCACTTTGGTTGTCATAAAAATAATATCCGATGGGGGCCACCCGCATGGCAGCGCCGTTTCCCCAGCTGTCCGTCCCAACTTTATCTGCCGAGATTCCCCTCTCAATCTTGTTCATCACCCCGATAATCCTCCCACCGTAGCCCCGAAGCGAATCGAAGTTCTCAAGGAACCTATCGGCAATATTCTGCTGGGTAAGTTCGGGATCCAAGTAAATCGCCTCCATGATGCCAATCATCATCTGGGTGTCGTCTGTGTATCGGCCATTCATCGGCTTTTTCATCAACCCATATTTTTCTTTAATCAGCTTTGGGTGCCACCCTTCTACCACAGCGCCAAAGGCATCACCAACAAACGTCCCCAGGGAAGACCCGACAAATATATCTCTCAATTCCAATTTCCCAGTCAAGACACTCTCCTCATCGCTAAAGACACCGCGCAAATACAGCGCTATTATAAACCTTTTACCTGATTGGATGCAAGTTGAAAATTGGGGTATTTAATCAACTAAATTCTTTTTACTTTTTTGTTTTCAATAAATTCCTCTTTTGAAGGACACAAAGAAAAGAGAGGACACCGACTGCACAACGGCCCCCTTGCCTTGCAGTACTCCCGCCCAAGGCGTATTAACAACATATGAAATGGGTAATAGCTCTCTTCTGCAATTAGCCCCTCCATAATCTTGTGGGCGACATCGACACTCGTCTTCTCATCTATCAGCTTTAACCTCTTTGTAACCCTGAAGATGTGGGTGTCCACCGGAAATGCGGGTTTCCCAAGAGAAAAGAGCAGAACAATGGATGCTGACTTAACCCCAACGCCTTTAAAGGAAGTGAGATACACTATCGCTTCATCCCGCTCCATATTTACAAGGTGTTCGAGGTCGAGCTTCCCCCTCTCTTCATATATTATTCTCAATATCTCCTTTATACGTGAGGATTTCTGGGGCGCAAGCCCACCGACCCTTATCGCCTCCTCAATCTCTTTGACGTCTCCACTCATTACCTCCTCCCAACTTTTAAAACGAGCCCTCAAACCGGCAAATGCCCTGTCCCTGTTTTTATCCGTAGTGTTCTGGGAAAGTATCGCAAAGATGAGTTCCGACAGCGGGTCTTTTGTTGCAAGCCTTTCTGGAACCCCAAAGTGTTTCTCAAGTTCCTCTGCTATCTTTTCAACTTTTGCTACAAATAATGCCATAGACAAATCTTCTCACATCGGGGATAAGGTGGCAACCAAAAAAGGGGGTTTACGTTTTCCTTTCGAGAACCTCTTGAATTGAGTATTTGAATTGTGCGAAAGTGTGGAAATTTACC
>JAUWME010000192.1 GCA_030613285.1 Candidatus Zymogenus sp.
ACAAATAAATAGACATAATGCACATTCTACAAGACTAACTGAATATTATCAAGGGCCACAGGTCTAACAAAGTATAATTGTGGCAGCAGGTCTAAATTTTGTCGAGGTCCCGGTATTTAAACAGTGTGATTATCTTTGCGACGATAGAACCAATATATCGATTGACATAGTAGATTACTCCAAGATCGATGAGTTCAATAAGGTGGCCGTCGGGGTCTTTTAGAAAAATCACCTCTGTCCCCTCAACCTTTATGGAATCAGTTATAAATTCAACTCCATTTTTTTCAAGTCGTTTTTTTGCCCTTTTGATGTTTCCCACGTCAAGGGCGATGTGCGTCATACCGGGGTGGTTCCACTTGGTTTCTGTTCGTTTTTTGGTGGGTACAAACTCGAAGAGCTCAATCATTGACCCCCAACCTGTGCGGAGAAGGGCGATCTTCACCTTTGTGTCGGCTTTAAGACCGTAAACTTCCTCGATTACCTTTGATGGCATCTCTTTTACCGCTACGATGGGAAATCCCAGGGTTTTGGAGTAGAACTCAAGGCTCGTCCTCATCTCCTTTACCGTCATCCCAACCTGACTTAGGCCCTTCATTCTCATAAATATCTTCTCACAAATATTTTTTAATATGAGTCTTCTCAAAAATGTTTCTGTCTCAACAAAAACCTTAAGTATGTCTTAAGTATGATAGCACAAAGAGAGCAGTTTCGCCCTATTCTTTGGCAAAGTTGATAATCAGAGAGTTTACCATTACAGACTTCTCTTCCTGGGGCATATGTCCCGTCTCCGGGAAGATGACGGCCCTGCACCCCTTAATATCTCGGACGAAATTTTCGACGAGGCTGGCTGATATCAAGTTATCATCAGAACCCCACAACACCATCGTTGGGGCCTTCACTTTTTTCAGCTCTCCCTCTTCAAACGGGAACTCTTTTGAGATATTCCTCATTACAATAAGGGGGATTTTTCTGGCATTCTCGGTCTTGTATACGTTGTAATAGGAATCCACAACGTCGTCGGTTACAAAGGAATTATCATAATAGGGCCCGGTCTTCATAGATCTTTCCACCATAAAGCGGTGGTTGAGGGTCATAAGAACCTCACCGATGACTGGGTAGTTCATCAGTTGAAAGACCCAAAACCGGTGACCATCTCTTGGGTATCCCGTGGAATCGATAAGGACAAGCTTTGCAACCCTGTTGGGATAGGTCAGTTCAGTTTTGAGGACGATCCCGCCACCCATGGAGTTTCCCACCAGTATTGCCTTTTTGATCTTCATGGCATCCATAAACTTGATGATGAAGGCGGCGTAGCCGTCGGGGTCGTATTGAAAATCGAGTGGTTTGTCGCTGTAGCCGAACCCCGGAAGGTCAAGGGCGTAGACTGGAAATGCTTTTCCTAATTCTTCGATGTTAAACCGCCAGGTATAGGTGCTTGCGGTAAATCCGTGGACGAGGATGATGGGGGTTTCTTTTGTGTTTTCAAGCCCCTCATGCCAGACGTGGATGTTCATCCCGTCGATATTGGTGAACGAGCCGTAGTCCACAAGGTCGGCTGCCGGGACCGGGGCCTTTGACGCAACGATGGCGTAGTTGACGCCGATGGCGACAATTACAGCGATGATTAGAAACAAAAGGAATCCAAAAAACTTCTTCATTTTCTACCTCCTGATTTTATGAAGATGGTTTACGGATGAAATTTTTGCGATATTATACCACACAATTTCAACTGCTTGGAAAAAAATGTGTTATTTCAAGATTTGTCTTTGAATACCGATTTGTTGACAAAATCCGAAATGAGACTATTTACCTCGTCGCTTCTCTCATCCTGGGGGAAGTGTCCTGTCTTTGGGAAAAAAATTAGCTTTGAGCCCTTGATGTTCCGATGAAAGTGCTTTGCATGGGCTGGGGGGAGCATCTTGTCCTTGTCTCCCCAGATGATAAGAGTGGGAACATTCACCTTTTTTATTGTTTCCACTTTCAGCGTGGGGTCCATATTAAAACCCCGAAAGACCCAGATGGGCGACCTCCTGCTGTTTTTTGTCCTGTAGGTATTTACAAAATGGTCAAGAAAATCATTGGTGATAAAGTCGTTGTTATAGTAGACTTTCCATTTGAGTACAAACTTCACAATATGTCGGCCCAAAAACAGTGTGAGGAGTTCTCCAAAGTAGAGTTTTGCAAGTATCTTGTAGAGAGTAAATTCTGTTTTGTGGTAACCCATGGAGCCAATGAGGATAAGGCCATTGACCCTTTCGGGATGGTTTGCGGCGGTCTGTACAGAAACGCCGCCTCCCATGGAGTTCCCAACGAGGGTCGCTTCCTCTATCTTCATTTTATCCATAAACGATATAACAAATCTTGCAAAATCATCGAGGGTGTAACCGTACTCTTTCGGCTTTTCGGTAAGGCCAAATCCCGGAAGGTCAATAGCAAAGACTCTGAATTTTTTACCGAGCTCTTTGACATTGAATCGCCAGATGTAATTGTTTGCCGTAAATGAGTGGATGAGAATTAGGGCAGGCCTTTGATTTTCTTTACCTATCTCACTCGTTCCCTCATCCCAAAGGTGTGTCTTAATCCCATCCACATCAATGAAAGAGCCGTAGGTGGATAGCTCCTCCGGTGGGACTGGCTTTTGAGAGGATACTATGATAAGTCGAATGGCAACGGCTAAAAACAATATAAAGATAACAAATAAAACTACAAAGACAGCTTCCATTATTTTGACCCCTTACATCTTTTACTTTCTATTTATTTTCGTGATCGTGTCCCTTGTGTATATGATCGTGTGCGTGGGGCACCCCCCGAATATGATCTATAAAATGCTCTTTTCCCTCCATTCCTTCAAGCCAGCCGTAGTTGGCGTCCTCTTTTGAGTCGAGTTCCTTAAAATACGGTTTGATATCGAGGAGGGGGGTATCGTCAAAGAGGTCCAGGGGGGATGTCAATATTTCCCTCCCCTCAATGCCCAAGAGCTTTACAATGGAAAGCCCTATGAAGTTCGGGCGGTTGGGAGACCTGCTAGCAAAGAGTCCCACCTCTTTACCCCCGGGCCAGGGAGGCGACACAGTCATCTTTGGTGCACTTCCCGCCCTGTCGAGGTAAGATAAGACGTAGATATAAGTAAATTTCGACAGCTCAACAAGACCCTCCTCGTATTGGGGCAATAAGATAAGACGGAATTTTCCCTCACCGATATCTCGTTCAATCGGCTGGTAGGGTGCCCTCTCTTTGTATGGAGTCCTTATCGTCCCTATGGGCTTTAGTTGGATATTAAGGGTCTCTTCACTTTTCTCTGACATAAAGATTTCTCCTTCTATTATAAAAGTATCTTACTTTTCTTAAATTCCCACTCTATTTTGTTATTTCCTGCTTCGTCGCCTTGCTCCACCTTGTCATTGCGAGGAATTAGTGCACCCAAAGGGTGTGCTAATGACGCGGCAATCTCTTTTACCACAAAAGCCCCCTACCTTATCATTGAAGAGAAAAGCATATTGAGATTGCTTCGTCGCTCTCCCGCCTAAAAAGGCGTGTTTGCTCCTCGCAATGACATTAAAGGAGGAATGACATTTAACGCCTCCTTTTTCAACAATATAAGGAAAGGGCTGTAATTAATATGTATGGGCTTAAAATAGAAACCGAATTCCAATAATCAACCCTCCTCAAGGAGCATCTTTGCAAGCTCAATGGCGTTTTTTGCGGCCGAGCCAGCATGGCAGTTGTTAAAAAAGACCATGGTCGTTGTTGACTTCAGGGCAAGGTTTACGATGTCATCTAAAAATTCTGTGAGTTCATCATTAGAATAGAGGTAGTCGTAACGTACTTCTATAGGAACGTTGTACCATCTTTTGTTTCTGCCGTGGAGCCGAACGTAGGAAATATCGGTTGTGGCCACGGGGTTAAAGGGCATGAGGCCCTTTATCTTCGGCTCATCCACGACGCAATAGCCGAGGTCGTTTTCTTTAAGAAAATCGACGGATTGTTTGGTGTGCCAGTCCCTGTTTCTAAATTCGATTATCGTAGGCGTATCGCCCATCCTCTCTTTGAATCTTTTGAGATAATCGAGGTTTATATTGTTGTTTTGAAAAAAATATGGGAACTGCGCCAAAACACAGATGAGTTTTCCGTCATCTTTTAAGGGGGAGAGAGAAGCGTTGAACCTTTTAAATACTTCGGCATTGTCCACCATGACCTCTCTCTTTTTGTCGCTCCACAGATCGTGGGTCATGGATCTGTGGGCCTTTACAACAAAGCTGAAATCGTCGGTGGTTTTGCTGTTCATCGATGACAAGGTTTTGACCGTGGGCATGGCGTAATAAGTATAGTTGATTTCTACAGTTTTAAAGCCAAGGTCAGATTCGTAAAATTTAAGCCAATCTTGTTTTTTCAGCCCTTTCGGATAGATGGGGCCGACCCAGTCATCAAAAGAGAAGCCGCTTGTTCCAATTCTGATATCCATTGATATGCCTCAATATTCTTTCCTATTATCTCGAAAGTAGAATAATTTTTTCGGTGGTTCGCCAGATTATAGCATACTTAATGTATTTCCATTTAACTTTTTGTTTTTTTGTACCATATAGTTGATTATATGCCAATAAAACAACCTGCACAATTATCTTGACACTGCTAATCTCTGATACTATATTAAAAAAAAGGGGTCATTATCAATAGAAACAAAAGGAGAAATGTCCCCTTTTAGATGTTTTAGTAAACAATTGCGATGGAGGGAAGAGATGAAAAAGAAAATTTGTCCTATACTTATCGTTGGTGTCCTTGCGGTTTTTGTTACACTCTTTGTAGCCAGTGCTGCTAACTCCCAGGAGCCTGACAGGTTCTTTCTCGATTTCAGCGACGGATACCTCATACTGCAACCTTCCACGGGGTCGATACAGATAGTCGCAAATTTAACCGTCCTCTCCTACGGGGGTGATTGGGAGTCTGTCCAGTTGAAACCATACCTCTATCATGTGAGGCTAAAATCGTGGAGTGGTTTTTACTGGAAGGTCAACACATCGAGAAAGGAGACTTACAAAGTCACCGGCGGGGCCTTTGGGAATCTTGGAGGAACAGATTCTAAGATCAATGGGATCACCGTAGATGTTGTCGGGGGTGACACAAACAATCCCCCCAATCGATTCCTTCTTAAGTTCTCAAAATCGTATCTTGTCTATGTACCCGCTACAAAGACCCTCCAGATAACCGCTGAGGGATATGTCCTTTCCTACGGAGGAAATTGGGAAGTGGCAAAGATGAAGGACTATCTCTATCATATGAGACTCAAGACTTGGAAGGGTTTTTATTGGAAGGTTAACACATCCAGAAGGATTGTAAAACTCACAGAGGGTGCAAATTTTAA
>JAUWME010000363.1 GCA_030613285.1 Candidatus Zymogenus sp.
GTGTGAAAGCAATACTCAGGAGAGGAGAACGAGAAGAAGTAACAGAAAATACTGTTATCGGAAATGAAATCGTCATCAATGAAAAGAAATATGAGGTTTCTATCTCTGGCAAGAAGATTGACCTGACGACAACAGAATTTAGAATACTCTCTTTCCTCGCTTCAAAGAGGGGAATGGTGTTTTCACGGGATCAGATTCTGGACTATCTGTGGGGTAATGAAAAAATTGTTATCGATCGCACGATTGATATGCATATCAAAAATTTGCGGAAAAAACTTGGGAAACATGCCCACATTATTAAAAGTCTGCGTGGAATTGGTTATAAAATAGAAGAATGAAAAAAACGTTTTTTTTAAAATTATTTGTAAGCTTTTTCTTCATTACATTGCTGTATACGTCCTTGTTCATCATGCTTACATTCCCTTTGATCAAAAAGCATTACATCAATGCTTTAACCGATGAATTGAAGGAACTGGCGGTTGTCCTGCAACCACAAATACTCCCCCTGATAAAAGATAACCGTACTGTTGAGATTGATGAAGTGGTTAAAAAGCATAGAAGAAATATTGAAACGAGAATCACCATCATAAACCCGGACGGAACAGTGCTCGGCGATTCGGATGAAGAACCAAAAACTATGGGAAGTCACAGCGACCGTCATGAAATCATATTAGCTTTGAATGGGGAGAGCGGCACTTCGATTCGCTTCAGCGAAACCCTCGAAAAAGATATGCTCTACGTTGCAATTCCTATTTCAGAGGGTGGTCCTGTTCTGGGTGTTGTTCGCGTAAGTGTTTTTCTAAGCGATATCGACATTCTTATTGGTAAACTGCAAAAGAGAATCCTTTTCGTTGTTATGGGAATTATTCTTTTATCCCTGGGTGGCGCTCTTCTCTTTTCACACGCTCTGTCAAAACCGATCAGAGAAATTGAAAAAACCGCCCAGAAGGTAGCCGATGGTAACTTCAAAGCGCGTGTGTTTCTAAAGCAAAGAGACGAACTTGGCAGATTAGCGCACAGTTTTAATTTCATGGCTGAGCGAATTGACACACTTTTTTCTGAACTGACACATCAAAAAGACGAGCTTTCTCGTATCATCTCCTCCATTGAAGATGGGCTTATTGTCCTTGATCGAGATGGAAAAATCATGCTCACAAACGAGAGTTTCCAAAAAATTGCAGGTGTTCAGTCCCCTTTGGAAGCATATTACTGGGAAGTAATAAGACAACCGATGCTTGATGAACTCATAAAAGAAGCTCATACAGAAAAAGGCTCAACTCATCGAGAAATAGCTTTTAATGAAAAGATATTCCACGTGGGCGCAGCCTACGTGCCGTCTAAAGATGAAATTATCCTCACCTTCCATGATATCACCGAGATTAAAAACCTTGAAACTGTAAAAAGGGAATTCGTAACCAACGTCTCCCACGAATTGAAGACCCCGTTGACCGCTATCAAAGGTTTTTTGGAGACCATGGAAAATGTATCAGATGAAAAAAATGCCCATTATCTTGAAATTATTGTAAGAAATACGGAAAGGCTCATCGGCATCGTGGGGGACATTTCCCACCTATCAGAGTTGGAGGAGCGGGGAAATCTGCCATCGCTGGAGCGCGTGAACATCAATAGGATCATTTTAGATGTCATCGCCATCTTTGAAACGCAAATAGGTGAAAAGGGACTGACTCTCACCACCGACCTCGAAGACAAAAAAACGGCTATTATGGCAGATCCCTTCCAGCTGGAACAGATAATCATAAATCTCATCGACAATGCGGTAAAGTACACCAATGAGGGCGAAATTAATATAACAGCAAAGACTGATGATCACTGGTTCACACTGAGTGTTACAGATACCGGTATAGGGATCCCAGAGGAAGACCTCCCCCGGATTTTTGAGCGATTCTATCGCGCTGACAAGTCCCGCTCCCGCAGATTGGGTGGCACCGGGCTGGGCCTTTCCATCGTAAAATATATAGTTCTCCTCCACAATGGCAGCATCAATGTAGAAAGTACCCTTGGATCTGGAAGCACTTTTACCATAAAACTTCCAAACGAAAAAAAATAGATACCCCTCCCCTTTATCTCAATAATAGAAAGATATACTGTCATTCCCAACTTGATTGGGAATCCAGTTGACATCATTCTGGATTCCCGCTTCCCAAGGGAATGACATATTACTGGATTTCTGTTTTGCATCCATCAATGATTATTATTATTCGTGGAGCCCTGAAAGGAGCATAATAATTTATCTTTGGACAAGGGGCTTAATTCCCTTGTTTTATCTCAAAAAAATTTACACAAAATTTACACAATCTTTATTTGTGGCTCATAAAAAACCCTTATTTTGTTTGTCAATAAGCGATGACTTTGCGTCATCGTACACATCCAATCAATAAGGAGAAGTGAGATGAAAAAAACATTGAGAATACTTATGGTATGCGCCCTTGCCCTGGGGCTTTCGCTTCCACTGTCGGCGGTAAGCACCGAAATCATCGGTGCCGGGGCAACCTTTCCCCTCCCTGTTTATACCAAGATGTTTAGCGCTTACTATAAAGAGTTCGGCATCAAGGTCAACTATCAGGGAGTTGGGTCTGGAACCGGCATAAAACAGCTGATGCAGAAGATAATCGAATTTGGCGGTACCGATGCCTATATGACCGACAAAGAGATTGCAGCCGCACCCGCAAACATTGTGCATATTCCAACGTGCCTCGGTGCTGTGGTGGTGACCTATAATCTCCCAGGAAACCCAAAGCTGAAGCTCTCCAGAGAGGTACTTGCCGATATCTTCATGGCCAATATCACCACATGGGATGATCCTGCCATCGCAAAGTTGAACCCCGGTGTGAAGCTCTCGAAGCTGGATATTCTTATTGTCCATCGTTCCGACAAGAGCGGGACAACAAAGAACTTCACCGGTTTTTTGGCACAGATCGATAAAGAGTGGAACGATGAGGTCGGCTCTGGCAAGACGGTTGAGTGGCCCGCCGGCCTGGGTGCGCCAAAAAATGCCGGTGTGGCGGGATTGATCCAGCAGACACCAGGGGCCATCGGCTACGTGGAGCTGGCTTATGCCATCGAAAGCGATATGCCCGTGGCAATGCTTGAAAACAAGAGTGGCAATTTCATCCTCCCTACCGTCAAAAGCACCAGCCTCGCAATTTTGGAAGACATACCAGCAGATACCAGAAAGTACATCTCCAATACCGATGCGCCCAATGGTTATCCCATTGCGGCTCTCACCTGGATCATTATTTATAAAGAACAAAGCTACAAAGGAAGGTCTCTTGAACAGGCGAAAGCTCTCATGGACCTCCTCTGGTGGGTAACTCATAATGGGCAGGTGCACACAAAGGCGGTAAACTATGCGCCCCTATCTGACGATCTGCAAGAAAAGGTCGAAAAGATTCTCG